>DAIRTB010000097.1:0-7523 GCA_036804105.1 Bacteroidota bacterium
TAAATTCTAGTCTTAGGGCATCATAATTTTAACACATTAATTGACTATTTTTGCACCAAATTTTAAATAGTTACATGCAATCTATCCGGAACGTTGCGATTATAGCACACGTTGACCACGGAAAAACTACTCTGGTTGACAAAATTCTTCATCAAACCAATCTTTTTCGTGAAAACGAAGAAAAAGGTGATCTAATCCTCGATAACAACGATCTTGAAAGAGAACGAGGAATCACTATTTTCTCCAAAAATGTATCTGTTACTTATAACGATACCAAAATCAACATTATTGACACTCCTGGTCACGCCGACTTTGGCGGCGAAGTGGAGCGGGTGCTTAAAATGGCCGATGGGGTGCTACTTCTTGTAGATGCTTTCGAAGGTCCAATGCCTCAAACTCGTTTCGTACTTCAAAAAGCACTTAATTTAGGCTTACACCCAATTGTGGTAATTAATAAGGTTGACAAAGAAAACTGCCGCCCAGACGAGGTGCATGATGCGGTTTTCGAACTCTTCTTCAACCTTGATGCTACAGAAGAGCAATTGAATTTCCCTACCATTTATGGTTCGTCGAAAATGGGTTGGATGGGTACAGATTGGAAAACAGTTGGTAGCGATTTTATTCCTTTGTTGGATGCTATTATCGAGCATGTTCCATCTCCAGTATTTAACGAGGGTTCTTTGCAAATGCAGATTACCTCGCTAGATTTCTCAAGCTTCGTGGGTAGAATTGCTATCGGTAGAGTTCATAGAGGCATTATTGAAGAAAACATGCCGATCTCTTTGGTGAAAGCCGATGGAAAAGCGCCAAAAGGTAGAGTTAAAGAATTGTACGTTTTCGAAGGTCTTGGCCGAAGAAAAGTAACAAGCGTTCGTTCTGGCGATTTATGCGCTGTAGTAGGTATTGAAGATTTCCAAATTGGAGATACCATTGCCGCTTACGAAAACCCAGAAGGTTTGGCACCAATCAAAATAGACGAGCCAACCATGAACATGTTGTTTACCATCAACAACTCGCCATTCTTTGGCAAGGAGGGTAAATTTGTAACCTCGCAGAAATTAAGAGACCGTTTATACAAAGAGATCGAAAAAAATCTTGCCCTTAAAATTGTTCCAACAGATTCTGCTGATGCATTCTTAGTGTATGGAAGAGGTATTCTGCATTTATCTATCTTGGTGGAAACCATGCGTAGAGAAGGTTTTGAAATGCAGGTTGGTCAACCAAGAGTTATTGTTAAAGAGGTTGATGGCGTTAAGTGCGAACCAATTGAATCATTGGTAGTTGATGTTCCACAAGAATTTTCTGGTAAAGTTATTGAACAAGTTACCCAAAGAAAAGGCGAGTTGGTGATTATGGAGCCAAAAGGCGAAATGCAACATTTGGAGTTCAAAATCCCTTCCAGAGGTATTATCGGCTTAAGAAATAACGTACTTACCGCAACACAAGGCGAAGCCATTATGGCACATCGTTTACTTGGCTTCGAACCTTGGAGAGGTGTTATTCCAGCACGTGTTAACGGTTCTTTGGTTTCTATGGAAACTGGTCAGACTACCGCTTACTCAATAGATAAATTACAAGATCGTGGTATTTTCTTTGTCGATCCAGGCGAGGATGTATACGAAGGCATGGTACTTGGCGAGAACAACCGTCCGGGAGACATGGTAGTAAACTTAGTAAAAGGCAAGGCGCTTACCAACATGCGTGCAAGTGGTAAAGACGATGGCGCCAAGATTATACCTAAGCGTTCTTTCTCCTTAGAAGAAGCAATGGAGTACATCCAAGACGATGAGTACATTGAAATTACGCCGAAATCTATGCGTATGCGTAAGATTTACTTAAAAGAAGTAGACCGTAAAAGGTTTAAACCATAAATGAATAAACAAGCAAGAAGCTTTGTGCTGCAAAGCAACGAGTGGGCCATGCCCCTTTGGCTGATTGCTGCAATTGCTGCTGCATTGGGTGGATTTAGCTACCTAATGCAGCAACAATTGTCTATTGAGCAGTTTGGTATATTTACCAAAGGACTGATTTTTATAATGCTTATTGTGCTTACCATTTTTTATAAGAGGCTGTATATTACCCATATAGAGATTAGCGTTGAGGGAGATGAGCTATTGCTTACTCGTAAGAAAATTCTTCAAAACAAAACAAGTAAGCATTCCATTAAAGAGATTACCGCTTCAGGAACAGCAACCACTGAAGAGATGAAAGGTCTGATTAAAATCCCACAGAAAAATTGGATCTTACTGGAGATGAAAGGCCGCAAAAACTATTACTTCGATGTTGATGGCAACTCTGCCAAAAACTTATACCGCTTGGTTAAATCTATCCAGCCACAAGTTAAGGTTGTGGATGATATTTTGAAGTACTGATGGAGAATGGATTTGAAATATTTTAAATTGCCAATTCTGTGAAACAAATCTTAAATCTCGGCTGCTGTGCGTATTCGCAATCCAATTAATAGGTTGCAACCGCATTACAATTAATAATTAACAATTATTCAATCCGTTCTAGGGCTCCTAAGGTCGGCATAGTACTCCTTACTTTCCCTTTAAAATCTGTTGCAAGTGTAGGGAAAAACGGAATTAGGTTTTCTCCTGCTTGATAAATCACACTAAGTGTGTCAATTTCGTAATTATTATTGCGAGAATCTTTAAACTTCGGGTTTTGGTTGAGAATGTTATTGTTGATATTCAATCCCGGAAGCTTTGTTTTTACTAAACTATGCGATACCAAAAGGTTCAAGGCTCCTTGTCCATCGCTGTTGAGTTCTAATTCTTCATCTCGAACACCGTGCAGTATGCAATTTCTAAAATTTGCATCAAGGTTGTTAATGAACAAAGTGCCATTAGGGCTCGTATAATTGGCATTTGTAAACAGAAAAGAAGCGGTGGTTCTGTTGAAGCTAAAATTTTCGTTGGAAAAGGTACAATGTCTAAAATTATAAGTACCGCCTAAATCCCCAGCAACTATTTGTCGGCCGCATTCTGAAATTACGAGGTTTTCCCCATCAACTTTAGCTGTAAAGCCCACAATACCAAAGAAAACCATGTTTCTAATTTCGGTATTTCGCAATACCAAATTGTAAGTGCCAACTTCGGGTAAAGAGTCTATTCGTATGGCAATGGTGCCGTTTTGAATATCAGCATGGTTAATCCGGTTGTTTGTACTTCCTCGTAAAAGGTGAATGCCGCCCCATGTTCCTGGCAAATCTCTATAAAAAGGATCTAAACGATCGCCTCTGAAAGTAACTGGCTGGTCTTTGGTACCTTCAATTATTAAAGTGCCACCTACAAAAAGCGTACTGTTAGAATTGAAATAGAGTTTTGCACCAGCTTCAATACGAAGAGTACATCCTGGCAAAACCAGGGCAGAGTTGTAGATTACGTATGGTTTTGCTGCCGTAAAGGTGAGATTGCAGGGAATAGAATCGGCATTAAAGAAAATAGCGTTTTGGCCATAAGCAGCTAGCTGAACCTTTTGCTCTTTGCCATTACCAAGATCGAAAACAATGGAATCTGTTACTATAAATGGTAGATCGTTTCCATTTGGGTCTATCGTTACCTCTGCAAAAATGTAGATAGAATCCTTGGCTGGAATAAGCACATTGGTTTCGGCATTGCTTGGCTTACCGTTGATATTTAATCTGTAGTTCGAATTTCCAGTTGCTTTTCTTCCACCAAGAAAAATTTCAGCAACCTCTACATCTTGATTGCTGGTATTGAACACTTTAACTCGCTTGGTAATGGAGCCAACAGTTGTAAAAACGGTGTCGAATAACAGCGAATCGGTAGAGATTTCCAACTGAAAATCTGTTGAAAGATTTTTGTCTTTACGGCAACTAATGCCAGCTAGAAACAACAAAGCAAGCAACAGCGGGATATAATGTTTCAATTAAACTAAATTTTGTGCAAAAATAACGCTAAAGATGAGGTTATGGTATTTTTAAATGCGTTTGTTTTTTGGGGTTGGGGAATTTCTTAATTGAATTACAAATGGACAAGGAATATACAAAAACAGGAGACACACGGCCGTGTGCCTCTACAAAGGGTCTACCATTTCAATTGGATAGAACTTTTGCTCATATTCATTAATCAAAAGACCTAAAACATCTGCCTCATCACTTTCAGGGGTGCCTATTTCAGCAGAAAAAATAACCTCTAAGCGCTTAAGGGCTTGGTGATATTCTTCTTCAGTTTGGATTAGTCTTATTTCCATTTTAGTAAGTCTTTAACCTTTCTTAAAACAACTTATTAGTTTCGTGCAGAATGAATTAATATGCTGAAAATAGAAAAAGTTTCCGAAATGGGAACACTTTTTATTTCGTTACCAATTCTAAAAATGCATACACCAAAGGAGCTGCCAAGATAAAACTATCGAAACGGTCTAAAACACCGCCGTGTCCTGGCAAGATTCTGCCAGAATCTTTTTTCTCGAAACTTCTCTTGAGTAGTGATTCTATTAAATCTCCAAAGATGCCGGAAACCGAAACCAATAATGCGATTACCAGCCAATTAATTGCAGATAAACTTGAGAAATACATTGGTACTAAAAAATATCCAACAGCAAGCGTAAGTAAAACGCCTCCAATGCTGCCTTCTAATGTTTTCTTGGGAGAGATCCGCTCGAATAATTTGGTTCTACCAAAAGCTCTCCCAACCACATAAGCACCGCTGTCGCTAATCCACAAAAAGATAAAGCTGCCTAAAACGGGTTCCCAATTGTAAGTTCCGGCTGGTAAGAAAACCATGTAGTTTACCAAAGAAAATGGCATCGCAACGTAGATCAATCCTAAAATTCTAAGGGCAATGTATTGAAATGGATTCTCTCTTTTCCTATAAAGTTCAATTACAAAAAGAATGGTGGCAGTTGGCACAATCAACATCATCCATCGTGCAGAAAATAGACCAGATGCTATTCCAGCGCACAGAAAGTAAATCAGCGCCGCAACCAATAAATTGGGTACGTAAAACAACCACTTCGATTTCGGACTTGCCATCTGGTAGAATTCGTATAAGCCTACTAACATCAGCCCAAAAAATAATAGCGAAAATGGTACAAAGCCAGCTCTAAGGCACATTATCACCAGCAAAATAAGCCCAGCGCCAGTTACAATTCTCTGCCCTAAATTACCCATTTTCTAAATCTTGGTTTATGATTGCTAGCAGGGCAACTGCAACATCATAATCTTGTTGATTTACCAACACGTTAACCTGACCAAACATTTGATAGGCAGAATCTCTCTTATTGAAAATTATTACTTGCACGTTGTTTTCTTCTAAATAGGCTTTAAGCAATTCGGCTTCGATTGGGTTATTACACTCCTTTATACAAATCCAATCGGCTTCCATAGCTAGGTTAAGGTTTGATTGAAACTAAATTTTTTCGAAATATAAAGTAGTGCCGCAGTTAAAACCAATGAAATAATTATAAAAATTATGGGTAATTGAAACAACACTTCTTCAGATAATTCCACTGCTCCAGTTCTTGTTAAATATTCCAGAAGAAGCGAAATAAAGTTGTTTGCGAAGTGTGCCAAAATTGGGATTATTAAGTTTTTAGAGTAAAAGTACAGATAGCCAAAACCTGCTCCAAGCAGCAATCTAGGGAAAAATCCGAGAAATTGTAAATGTAGCGCACTAAAAATGAAAGCAGTTATCCAGATAGCTGCGTGGGTATTGCCAATCCATTTAACAAGCGTTACTTGCATAACACCCCTAAAAACGAGTTCTTCGCCCACAGCTGCAACTAGTCCAATTACGATTACATTTGCCAAAAAGGTGTTTAAATCTGTACCACCTAACAAGGCATCGGTAAGTGCTTCGCTGTTTGCTTCTCTTTCCCGCATCCAAGATTCTAAACCGCTAAGAAACTCTGGCAAATGTATGTTTTGGTTGATTTCGTAAACTTTGTATACAAACGGAATGCTTACCAAAGCCAATAAAATAGCTGGCAAATATTGTATGGTATGGAATGGCGTATTGAAATTGAACAAGTTCAGCTGACCGCCATCGTAGTAATACATAAAGGTAAAAGCCGCCATGGCGAATAGCCCAAAAGCCGCTAAACCTTGGTAAAATCGTAAAAAGGTTACAATTTCAGGGTTGCCATAATTGGTAAGAATATCGGGTTCTTGCAAAACATTTAGACCAAAAAGTGGATTTGCCGCTAGAAATCCTAAAAACGAAAACATACTGCCCCAAAAGAGCATTAATCCAGCTAAAACCAATAATTGAATAAGTGGATGTAATTCTTTTAATGCAGTAATCATGTTTTGTAAATTCTTTTTTTTAGATGATGTTTGTACTGCTAGCTCAAACTAACTGCGTATTTCTTGGCAAAGCTCTACTAAAACTCCATTCGCACTTTTAGGATGGATGAAACAAACGAGCTTATTATCAGCACCTTTTTTTGGTTGCTCGTTTAATAATTGAAAGCCTTCGTTTCTCATTCTATCCATTTCAGCATAAATATCTGCAACCTCGAAAGCGATGTGGTGAATTCCTTCTGCCTTTTTTTCTAAGAATTTCGCAATGGCACTTTCTGATGATGTAGCTCCCAGCAACTCAATCTTTTGGGTATCAGTGGCGAAGAAACTGGTAGTTACCATTTCAGATTCTACTATTTCGTCCTTGTAAGATGCTACTCCAAGTAACTTTTCGAACAAAACTTTGGAAGCTTCCAAATCTTTTACGGCAATGCCGATATGTTCAATTTTCAAAAACATAAGCTTATTTCTTTTGGTCGATTTTAACAACTGCTTCCATAACCTTATCAGCTAAAGATGCTTTGTAAGTGATTATAGTTTGATAGATTTCCGGATTTCCTGCGGCTACAATTTGTGCAGCCAAAATGCCAGCGTTTTTGCTTCCGTTCAATGCAACAGTTGCAACTGGAACGCCACCAGGCATTTGGAGAATTGATAAAACCGAATCCCATCCATCAATTGAATTACTTGATTTTACTGGTACACCAATTACTGGTAGTGGAGTTAAAGATGCCACCATTCCAGGTAAATGGGCAGCGCCGCCAGCACCAGCGATAATTACTTTTAAACCTCTGTCTAATGCAGATTTGGCGTAAGCAAACATTCTATCTGGTGTTCTGTGTGCAGAAACGATGCTTAATTCGTATGGAATATTGAAAGATTTTAGAATATTGGCTGCTTCTTCCATAATGGGTAAATCAGAATCGCTGCCCATAATTATGCCTACAAGTGCATGTTTCATTTTGCTAAAACTTTTACGTTGTTTTTAACAAAAGTAGCCTTTTCAATGGCATCTTCCAGATTTTTGCCAATTACGGTTACATGCCCCATTTTTCGGAATGGTCTTGTTTCCTTTTTTCCATAAAAATGAGGGTAAACCCCAGGCAGTGCCAAAGCTTGGTTTGCATTTTCATAAATTACCTCGCCTGTATGGCTGGGCTCTCCCGTAAGATTTACCATTACAGCTGGGGTTATCATTTCACTGCTTCCTAAAGGCAAGCCTGTGATCGCTCTAATATGCTGCTCAAATTGAGAA
>DAIRTB010000098.1:0-7501 GCA_036804105.1 Bacteroidota bacterium
AACCGTGCACACGTAATGAATGGCGGCACATTGCTCGACGAAAAGAAGGTTTTGCATCCGAACGATGATGTAAATAAATCTCAATCGAGTAATGATACATTCCCAACGGCTATGCACATTGCGGCTTACAAATTGGTTGTTGAAAACACCATTCCGGGAATCACCCTATTAAAAAACACCTTGCATGCTAAGGCGCAAGAATTCACGGACATTGTAAAAACGGGCAGAACCCATTTTATGGATGCCACGCCGCTAACCTTAGGACAAGAATTTTCTGGCTACGTACAGATGTTAGAGAATGGAATCCGTGCGCTTAAAAATGCTTTGGAAATGGTTAGTGAGCTGGCTCTCGGTGGAACAGCGGTTGGTACTGGCTTAAATACCCCAAAAGGTTACGACGTACTGGTTGCAGCCAAAATAGCTGAGTTTACGGGTTTACCTTTTGTAACAGCACCAAATAAATTCGAAGCTTTGGCAGCACACGATGCGATGGTAGAATTATCGGGAGCTTTGAAAAGAGTGGCGGTTTCACTCATGAAAATTGCCAACGACATTAGAATGTTGAGTTCAGGCCCACGTTGTGGAATCGGCGAAATTGTTATTCCAGACAACGAGCCAGGATCATCTATTATGCCTGGAAAGGTAAATCCAACCCAGCCTGAAGCAATGACCATGGTGGCAGCTCAGGTAATGGGCAACGATGTTGCGGTTTCAATTGGTGGCAGCAACGGCCATTTCGAATTGAATGTTTTCAAACCGCTTATTGCTGCGAATGTGTTGCAATCTGCTAGATTAATTGGCGATGTTTGTGTGTCGTTCAACGATAAATGTGCGGTTGGAATTACCCCTAACCTACCTGTTTTACAACAGCATTTAGAAAATTCTTTGATGTTAGTAACGGCTTTGAATCCACATATCGGGTACGAAAATGCAGCCAAAATTGCTAAGAAAGCGCACAAGGAAAACAAGACCTTGCGTGCAGCAGCCATAGAACTTAACCTACTTACCAACGAACAATTTGATGCTTGGGTAAAACCTGGGGATATGATTTAGTAGACTTCAATTTATATCGAAAAAAAGCCTCCTGGTTTTAGCTGGGAGGCGTTTTTTTGGGATGTTAATCTGAATGCCAATTTAGCGAAGGGCTTTACCCTCCGCTTAGATATGTCATCTCGCCTACGGCGGACTCCGTCGAGTCTGGCTGACGCATTCTATGAAATCCCAACCTGTATCAATTGCCTCTATTTTCAAATGGAGGAAAAAAGGTGGTGATGATGTTTTTCGGCTTTAAACAAAAAAATAGCTAGAGAGAACTTAACTCCCAAAAATCTTTCGGACTAACAATTTTAGTACTTTTATAAGAAGAAAAAGTGAAGTCGTTTGTATTACCAGTAATAATGAAATCGGCACTGCATTCTTCAGCAAGCTCCAAAATCATGTTATCATCTTTATCTGAAATCATATCAATTTTTGTTGAAGGAACAAACTTCTTTGCATTTCCTTCAATATCAGCCAATAAGCTTTCCGCTTTAGCATAAAAATCATAGAATTTAGCAAATTTAGGCCTTGAGAGCACATCGTAGTATTCACGCATAAGGTCATCGGAAACGCAAAGAGTGAACTTCTCATCAATTAAAAGCTCGAAAACTATTCTGTAAGGATAACTTCTTTGGATGAGTGAGGAGACTAGAACATTCGTATCAACGATTATTTTTTGCACGTCTTACAGCTTTTACCTCTTCCGTAATCTCATCCATAGTCATAGAAGAAAGGCCATGTTTCTCGGCTAATTCTACACACTTGTTTAAATTTTGTTTCATTAATTCTCTACTAATCAGCTCAACAAACTCCGAAAAAGTTAGATTATCCTTTTTAAAACTAAATTTGTTAAATTCCAGATCAGAGATAGATATATTAAGAGTACGCATTGTGAAAGAATTTCTCAAATTTACAACTATTTGAAAAGAAATTCAAACACAGCATTTTCAAAAGTATTAAAATGGGATGATGATGTTTATTTCAGCTTTTGCCAAAAAACCGTGTCAATCATAAAAAATCTGCGTCATCTGCGTTCTATTTGGCATTTGTATGACAGCAATACAATTGTAGAAATAAGGTTTTGAACCAGTTAAATAGGGTCTTGGAAACGGTTTTCAACCGAGTTAAACCGTTTGGTAAACCGTTCTTGTTTCTTTCCCCACGATTGAAATCGTGGGCTATTCGGATTAATCATAAAAAACCCCTTAAATCAAATACTTAGCAACCAAAGGTACTCGTCTGCCACGGCCAAAAGCTTTGGTGGAAATACGTATTATTGGAGCAAATTGGAAGCGCTTATACTCATTCAGATTAACCATTCTGAGGGTTCGTTCAACCAATGCTTTATCGAAACCAGCGGCAATAATGCGGTCTTTACTTTGATGCTTTTCTATGTATTGAAACAGAATCTCATCTAAAATAGCGTAATCTGGAAGTGAATCTGAGTCTTTCTGATTGGGTCTCAACTCTGCAGATGGCGCTTTTTCAATTATGTTTGTTGGAATGATCTCTCCATCCTTATTCAAATATCTGCACAGTTCGAAGACTTCGGTTTTGTATAAATCGCCAATTACGCTTAGGCCGCCAGCCATATCGCCATACAAGGTGCCATAACCAACTGCAAGCTCACTTTTGTTGGAGGTGTTTAACAAGATGTAGCCAAACTTATTGGTGTATGCCATCAATAACAAACCACGTAAACGAGATTGGATATTCTCTTCTGCAATGTTGAAAACTAAACCTTCAAAAGGTGATTTAAGAGTTTCAACCATCGCATCGTAACCTTGTGTAATTGGAAGAATATCATGCGTTATTCCCAAATTTTCAACCAATTTCAGAGAATCTGAAATGGAATGATCTGATGAAAACATGGAAGGCATCATTAAAACATGCACATTTTCTTTGCCCAGGGCTTTTACTGCCAATGCAGTAACGAGTGCAGAATCTACTCCACCAGAAAGTCCGATTATCGCTTTTTTGAAGCCTAGCTTTTTGAAGTAATCGCTAATTCCGAGGCAAATGGCTTTTGTAATAAGCTCATATTTAGTTTTTTCTGTAATTTCAATTGGTGAATCAGAGAAATCGTTTCCATTGAAAGTACAGTACGTAATTCCTGTTTCGAAAGCTGGAACATGTGCCACAATCTGGTTCTGGGCATTTAATGCAACAGAATTTCCATCAAAAATAAGATCTGTTTGTGCGCCTGTTTTGTTTACATAAACTATTGGCAAACCATATTGAGCATTATTCCGATTTAAAATCTCCCTACGAGTTTCTTGTTGTGTGTAAGAAAATGGAGAGGCTGCAATGTTGATCATCAGGTTTGGCTGAAATTTCTTCAGCTCATCCATTGGAGTTTGGGTGTAAAGCGGATGGTCTTCCACATTCCAGATGTCTTCGCAAATGGTTAACGCAATGCGTTGATTTTTGAAATGGATGATGTTAAACTCGGTGTTGGACTGAAAATATCGAGCTTCATCGAACACATCATATGTAGGAAGTAATGTTTTATGTACTACTTGTGCAACCTTTCCATCAGCCAGAAAATAAGCAGAATTATACAAAATTCTACCTCTTTCATTTGGATTCTGAGTTGGGCTGCCTACAATTGCGGCAATTCCAACACAATACTCTGCTATTGTTTGTACATGTTGCTCGCAGATTTCCACAAAATCTGAAATGTCTAGGAAATCCATAGGTGGATAACCACAGATGGCCAATTCTGGAAAAACCACTAAATCTGCATTTTCAGACTTAGCGGTTTCAATAGATTGTAATATTTGTTGTGTATTAGCAGCGAAATCGCCGGTGTGTAAATTAAGTTGAGCTAGTGCAATTTTAATCATCTATACTAAAACATTACACCCACTCTAAGGCTTACAAAACTGTTTGAGGTAGAAAGATCTGAAGATCTTAAAACCCCACCTAGATTATTGTTGTATTGAATACCCAAAACCAAAGCGGTATTTCCGCTAATGGAGTACTCTGTACCTGCTTCCAATAGTAAACCAAATCTGAATGTTCGTACATTATCTTCAATAGTGACATCAGATAATACTTCAGAATCTTCATTTTTATTAACGAAATTGAACTCATCAGAATTATAATAAGCTGGACCATTCGATATTTTTGCTTTGGCACTTGTTAAAATTGAATTGCTAAGTCCAAAAACACCATAATAAGTAAAATATCCAATTTCATTTGTTCTAAGTTTCAATGCAATTGGCACTGTTACATAACTATTTCTGTAATTGTAGGCTATGTTGTTATAAATAGAATCAAAGCCATCAGGGTTTTTATATGTATTTTTTCCAACCACAATATTGCCACCGAATTGGTCAATAAAAACGCCAGTTGCAATGGAGTAATTCTGTTCAAAAACTCTTTCCATTGTAATTCCATAACCATATCCAAACTTTACACCATCGGGAGTAACATTTTTGGTTTTATTGGCCATCCACAACACATTTGGCGAAAAACTCATTCCAAACCTAAAATTTTGAGATTTTGCCACATTGGCCAATAATAATAAAAGGATTAATAAAGGAATTGTAGAAATTTGCTTTTTCATTTTCTTAATTTTATATGAAAGCAAATTTGCGAATAATTTTGATAGCATCGGCGCTATTTATTCCTGGAGGCCTTTTTTTATACTTTTTGTTGGCGCATAAAAAAGGAGAAGATCGCCCAAAGGTAAAGGTTGAAATTACCTTAAACCGTTTGGAGCAAGCACTCACGGCATCGTCAAACCCAAATTTACAGGAGCTTTATCAAATTTATGGCGAAGACTTAAATATATACACAGCAGAAATCTTAGGAATTGGCGAAGTTTCTGACCCAAATACCGAAATTGGATTAAAGCAATATTTGGCAGATCCTTACATAAAACAACTTCATGATGATGTTCAGAAGAAGTTCGGAACCAAAGAAATGGAGAAGTTGGAAGACGATTTTAACCGAGGTTTTGGGTTTGTAAAATCGTATTTCCCATCTATGGAAACGCCCAAAGTGGTTACCATGGTTTCTGGTTTCAAAATTGGCAATGCGCTAACTGATTCTTCCATGTTGTTGGGATTAGATCTTTTCTTAGGAGCAGATTATGCTTTTTACAGTAAGGTAGATTTCATAATGCAATATCAAACCAAGCGATTAACGCCTAAGCATATTCTGCCAAACTCCATGTATTTAATGGCTGAGGAAATTCTTGGTCAGCCGCCTCATGCTGGCAACTTGTTAGACAATATGTTGTACTACGGAAAACTGTATTATTTGGTTGAAAAATTCTTGCCTGGCACTGCAGATTCCCTCATTATTGGTTACAGTACAAATCAGATAGATTGGTGTAAAAACAGCGAAGGTAGCATTTGGGCTTATCTTATCGACCAGCAGGTTTTGTATAGCACAGAAAACATCGCCATAAGAAAATTTATTAACGATGGCCCATTTACCAGTGGATTACCAAATGAATCGCCAGCAATGTTGGGCAGATGGGTTGGCTGGCAAATGGTACGTAGTTACATGAAAGCCAACAAACGAAGTGTTACAATTCCAAAATTGTTAGATCTTCAAGACTCAGCTGAGTTTTTGAAGAAATCTAAGTACAAGCCGAAAATGGAGTAGTAGAAATTGCAAATTAGAAGTTTGCACTCAGTTGCACCACAAACATGCGTTGCTCGCCAATATTGCCTGGAATGGGCATGTTGATGGCATTAAAAGCGTTTCTAATTATTGCAGCTGCTTTTAGGTTTGAGCTAATTTCGTATCCTAATCTGAAATCTGCAATTAAATCGCCTTCATTATACTGATTCCTAAAATCTGCAACACCCGGAATTAAGGCATTGAAAGCATCGTCTATGTTGAGCATAAAGCTGTTGGCTCTAATATTTGCACCGCTAGAAAATCGTCTATAACTGAATTGAAAATCAGCTCGTAATAAATGGCGGTATCGATATTTCAAGAAGCGAATGCTGTCAGGGCTATTTTCATCCACCCCAAAACCAACATTTAAAGGTTGCGTAAACGTGTAACCAACTTGATAAACCAAATTGAATTTCCCAATTTTATTGCTGCTCAGCAGGTTAAACTCCGCACCTTGAATTACCGCTTGAGTAACATTTAAAGCTTTAAAACCTACGAAATCAGTTATTACAGCAGAATCTAAATTTATACCTTCCGGAAAATATGCGCCAAAACTAAACTCAATTAGGTTATTGAACTTGCTATGAAACAAGGCCAAATCCAGTAAAGCTTCCCAAGTTCCAATTTTTAAACCCTGTTTTACGCCAATTTCCGCATTCCATCCATTTTCAGAAAAAAGATCTTGATTGGGAAAAATTCTGAGTGGCCCTGCAACTGTTTGCACAAATTTCTCGGCAACTGAAGGCGTTCTGAAACCTTGCCCCCAAGAGCCTCTTAAAAAAGTGGCTTTGGCCGCTTGATAATTTAAGCCACCTCTGAAAACCGGATAATAAATAGGCTCTGCCAAGTCAATTTCAAAGCGTTCGAAACGAGCACCTCCGGTAAAATTAAATCGTTTGTACTTGGCATCGGCTTGAAAATATGCGCCAGTATTTATGCTGCCACGCTCTCCGTAAAGTGGCCCATTTACTCGGTTTATGTGATTAACTACTCCAAAAGTAGTTACAAAATCTACCAATTGTTTAACTATAAATCGCTTCTGAGTTTGAAGTTCAGAATAGTACATTATTCCCTGAGCACTTTGACCGGCATCGTTACGGTTATCGGTTACATAAATTCGGTTTCTAAAACTGTGTTTTGTATTGTTGTTTTGGATGAAGGTGAAGTACGGATCTATATTGTAGCGAATGGAGAGCTGTTTGTTATCCAATCCTGGAAATGGAAAGAAAGCTGATTCCTGATTCTCCCAAAAGAAAAATACACCGGAAGAGTCTCGCATAAAGTTGGCATTTAATCCAGCTGTAAATCGCTGATCTTTAAAACGGTAACGAGTATTGGTGTTTATACGAAAACGTTTGGTAGATTCTCCTATTCGGTAGCCAGCATCATTGAGGAGATTTATGCCTGCATCGAAATCGAAATTGCCAATCTTTCTGCTATGAGCGGCTGATAATCCTGTTGCAATGGGCAATCTCGACCCATTTTGATAAGGATTTTTAAACTTTGTATTCGGTTGATCTATCAATCTAGAGAAAGCCGAAATGGTAGTTTTTGGTTTATCTGTTGGAAAAGTAGAACGAATATTTATTACGCCGCCCAAAGCCGAAGAACCAAATAAGGTTGAAGAGGCGCCTTTAATCACCTCAATTTGCTCAATATTTTCTTGGGGGATGTAATCCCATTTAATGTCGTTGGCATCGGCACTGAGCATGGGCATGTCGTTGTAGAGAATCATCACCCTGCTGCCTGCGCCGTAACTAAAACCACTGTTAGAACGAATATTCGCTTGACCTTTTACAATTACCAAACCCGAAACTCGGTTTAA
>DAIRTB010000099.1:0-7487 GCA_036804105.1 Bacteroidota bacterium
AATTCCAACTACACTTCCTAAGTTAGAAACCACGTCTGATTCTGTTTGATTAATTAGTTTCTGAAATTCTGAATCTGAAATATCTTCGTTAATTAATGCATCAATTTGTTTTTCAACTTCCTGTTCTAATTGTAAAGGAGTGATATTAGTTGCTGGAATTCCGTAAAAAATATTCAATCCAGCATCTTCTAAAGTGTATGCAAAAGAACCTACGAAAAGAGCTTTTTCTTGCTCATCAACTAAACGTTTGTTTAATCTAGCACTTTCGCCACCAGATAATAATTTCGCAACCAATTCTAAGGCATAAGCATCTGGAGTTCCTTGCCCAGGAATTCTGTAGGCCATTGCAACCATCGGCATTTGAACATTATCATAAATGGTATCTCTAACCTCTCTTTTTAAAGGTGGTTCTACAACATTTGGTTGAGCAACTGGAGCTCCTTTAGGAATGTCTCCAAAATACTTTTCAACAAGTTTTTTAGTAGTAGTAATATCTAAATCGCCAGCAATACTTAAAACTGCATTGTTGGGCACATAAAAGTTTTTGTAAAAGTCTTTATAATCTTTTTCTTCGGCAGCATCTAGGTGATCCATAGAACCAATTACCGACCAATTATACGGGTGTGTGGTGAATGCACGTTTGAAAATGTTTTCAATAAGTGTTCCATATGGTTGATTATCAAATCTCAACCTGCGCTCTTCTTTTACAACTTGGCGTTGGGTTTCAATGCCAATGTTTTCAACTTTGGCATGAAGCATACGCTCAGACTCTAACCAAAGACCCAATTCTAACTGATTTGAAGGCAAGATTTCATAATAAAAAGTTCGGTCTTGTGTGGTATTGGCATTCATGGCTCCACCAGAATTTTCGATGTATTTATCGAATTCGCCTCTTTTAATGTTAACTGATCCTTCGAAAAGCAAATGCTCAAAAAAATGTGCAAATCCAGTTCTTTCTGGATTTTCATTTTTAGAACCTACATGGTACAAAACGGAAACAGCTACAATTGGAGTGCTTTTGTCTTGGTGAAGAATTACGTGCAACCCGTTTTTCAGGGTGAACTGCTCAAAATTAATTTTTGTGCCTTGAGCAAAGCTGGAACTTACTCCTAGAAATAGGATCAGCGCAATGGTTTTAATTGTTTTCATTTCTCGGAATTTGTACGAAAATAAGGCCTCTTTTTTTAAGCCAAGGGTTAATACTTGCAATTTTGTTTTAATTCCACCCTGAGGTGGATTGTTATTAATCATCTTTCAATAAAAAGTATAACAGTTAGTATCTCACTACGAGAAAATGTTACAGAGAAGAAAATTTTTTTTGTGGATGATGGTTTTGAATAGATTCTCACTTACGTTTTTCAAGCAAAACATATTCTGCGAAACCGAAAAGATCCCAAAAAATACTGCTCTTGATGTGCCCATATTTAATAGGATTGTGAATGAGCTTAATAGGTATTTGTAGCAGATTTCGCTTGCTGCGTCTGGTTCCCCATTTTAAGGTTTCGCATCCATCCGCTATAAGCGTGTTAATTATTTCGATGGGGTGATATATACGAACATGGGTTTCATCGTCAAAAAAGTTGAGCGTACCTTTCATATGCGGCAATCTCGTGCTTCTCAAGCCTGGATATTCTATGTAGAACCTTCCTCCAGGTTTGAGCTTTTCTGCAAGTTTAGATATTACTTCCAAACCATTAGTTAAATGTTCAATCACATGTGCCATCATAATGGCATCGAAATATTCGTTTGGAATGGTATCGAAGTTCAGTTTTCTAAGATCTAATTCATAAAACTGATCCATACATTTGAAATCTGCTTCTTCGTTGTTATAATTCCGCACCCTATCAACACCATGGTACTCGCAATTGGGAAACCACTTTTTGGTTTGGGAAGCCGATTGATTTCCTGCGCCAATATCTAAAAGTTTGAAGGATGCATTTTTGGCATACTGTTGCTCTAGAAACTTAAACTTGGCGGGTAATCCGAATCTCATTTTATTGTATAAGCCACAAAGGTGCAAAAAATGATTAGCAATTTCAGCTGAATTTATCTTCCAACCCAATCTTTAAAAGCTGCCGCTTTTTCTTTACTGACTCCTATCTCTTGATTTTGATGGATGATGTAAGCAGCAATTTTACCACTTACATGGGTTTCAAACCGGGTAAGTGAACCTAAGAAAATTAAATTTTGCCTATTAGCTCTAAAACAAATCTTGGGATCTAGCATCTCCTGAATTTCGTCAATAGATCTGAAATCGGTAATATATTGTACCCCTTCTTTATTAACTGCAAGTATCAAATCCTCTACTTTTTCAATCAAGGCCAAATCAATTATGGCCAAAGGAATCATTCCTTTTCCTTGATGTACCAACAAGCGCTGTTTGTATTTTACTTCTTGCTTATTTCCAGCTAGAAAATTCCGCATTTGATTTACAAAGGCTGCATCCTGAAACTTAGAATGTATAAAACTCCATTTATTAATAGCTCGTTGTAAATCTGCTAATTCTATGGGTTTAAGCAAATAATCGATACTATTTAAGCGGAATGCTTTTAATGCAAATGCATCGAATGCGGTAGTAAAAATTATCGGACTAATGCTTGGTATCTTTTCTAAAGCCGTAAAACTCAAACCATCTGAAAGTTGAATATCGGCTAAAATTAAATCTGGCAACTCATTTTCCTGAAACCATAAATTTATCTCCCTTATGCGTGCTAGGGGACCATGAATTTGAGCATTCGGTATTAATTCTTGCAGAAGTTTTATTAATGCAGCAGCTACCAAAGCTTCATCTTCAATAATGAGGATGTTGAGCAGTTGGTTTGTTGTTAGATTTGGTTTTTCAATATCCATTAGTCTAACTCCTCCAACAAAGGTACACGAACTATAAAATGCTTATTATCAATGCCGTAGGTAAATGTAGGGTTGCCAAAAATCTCGTATGCCGATTTCATTTGTTTCAAACCTTCTTGGTGGCTCTCAATTAAAGATGTTTTTGGTTGCAAATTATTGGAAACAACTAAACAATTTTCATCAATAGAAAATCTAATGCTCAAATTTTTTTCTACATGAATTTCATTGTGTTTTATGGCATTATCAGTGAGGGTCTGAAGGGTGAGCAGAAGAACCGATTTATACCTCGAAACATCATCAATTTCCAAAACAATGGAAAGGGCATTTCCATATCTAATTTTAAGTAGGTTGATGTAATGTTCGAACATCTCCAACTCTTCATCCAACGAAATAAATTGTTTGTTCTGATGCGTTAAAGCGTAACGATAAATCTTGGCTAAATGCCCAGTATATGCATCTGCCATGGTTGGATTGGTTCTGATTAATCCTTGAATTACTGAAAATGAGTTGAAAAGGAAATGAGGATTTACCTGATTCTTGAAAAACTGCAATTGCAATTGTGCCTTTTCCTTCTCTAAAATCTCAGTTTGCACCAATCCATTTTTCCATTTTTTAATAAGATAACTCGCAATTATGGCAAGGTTTAGCGTAAGGCCTAAAAAGAAATTAAGGCCTATTACCATCACTTTTGTGGGGCCATGTATTTCGAATGGAAGCTTAGAATCAACAACATATAATCCCAACATCCTTAAAGAAAAAATAATTAAAGTGCCAATTCCTAACTGAATAACAATACGTAGCGTTACATTATCTTCAAATGGCAACCACTTGTCTATGAGCTTGTTAATGTTGGAAAAAAAGATCCATAAACTTACCAATAAGCCAAAAAGAAAGAAGGTTAGAAAGATATCTGTTGGCCATGAGTAGGGCGGATTTAAAGCAGTTCTCCTTACAAAAAGTGCCAAAATGGTAAGCACTAGTGAAAGTAAAAATCCAACTTTATATTTCCGAACAATTCCCATATTAGCTTAATAAATATCCATCTTCCATTTCAATTATCCGATCGGTTTGGCTAGCAAAATCGTGGTCGTGCGTTACCGAAATAATTGTTTGATTTTCTTCATCTGCCAATTTCCTCAAGATATCTAAAACTTGGTAAGTGTTGGCTTTATCTAGATTTCCAGTGGGTTCATCGCCCATTATAATCGATGGATTGTTAATTAAACTCCTAGCAATGGCCACCCGTTGCTGCTGACCACCAGAAAGTTTAGAAGCAGATTTTCTTGCGAAATCGCCCATGTCAACCAATTTTAATTTTTCTATGGCTTGATGTTCAATTTCCTGATTACTGAATTTTCCCAACTTTTGGGCTGGCAACATTACGTTTTCAAGAGCTGAAAATTCAGGCAAAAAAAAGTGAAATTGGAACACAAATCCGATGTGCTCGTTTCTAAATCTAGAAAGCGCATCCTGCGATAAACCAGTTACAAGCGTGTTGTTCAATTTCATCTGACCTTCATATTCTGTATCCATGGTTGAAAGTACATAAAGCAAGGTAGATTTTCCGCATCCAGATTTGCCAACTAAGCTCACAAACTTACCTCTTTCAATGTTAAACGAAATGTTCTTGAGCACCTGAAAGGTAGTGGGTTCATGGAAATATTTGTTTATTCCGATTGCTTCTATTGCTAAGTCTTTCATTTTTATCCTCTTATAATTGCGATTGGATCTATTTTAGATGCTTTTTTTGCTGGAAAATAGCCGGCTAACAAGGTTGTTAAGAAACCGAACAACATGCCTAAAGCGTAGTATTGCCACTTAAAACTCACTGGGAACGTATCGAGCTTAATTATATCTTTTGCTGGAAATGGAACAAGGGAAATCATATAACTTATTCCTGAACCCAAAAGCAATCCCAGTAATCCACCAAGAATGCCAATTAACAAGCTCTGAATCAGGAATATGGAAACAATGTTGCCGCTTTCAAAACCTGTAGCTTTCATAATAGCAATATCTCTCATTTTGTTGATTATGGTCATGTTCATAATGTTGTAAATTCCAAAACCTGCCACAACCAACATAGTAAGTGCAACCACGTAAGTCATTGTATTTCTGATCATTTCGCCGGCAAGAATAGAGGCATTGGCAGCCATCCAATCTTCTGCTGCATAGTTGTACTTCTGTTGCATTTCTTTGGCAAATAAATCTGCGGCTTGGTAATTTATTAGTTTTAGGTTGATGTCTGTAAGGTAATCGGAGCTCTTACCCATAATCTTTTGCACGGTTTCCAAGTTTGCGTAGCATCGGGTTTCGTCAATGGCTGTCATCCCGAAAGAGAAAATTCCTACCACTTTAAACAAAATGTTGGTACCATTGGGCAGGGTAATGCTTACTCGGTCGCCAGTGGTTAAATCCATTTTTTCTGCGAGTTTCTCACCCAAAAGAATTCCATCTTTATTGGTGATGAGCTTTTCCAAGCTACCTTCTTCAATTTTTTCGCCCAGTTTAACCAAGGTGTTTTCAGCCATTACATCAATTCCGAGAATATTACCTGGATATTGAATTGGTCCATTGTTGAAAAATGCTTGGGTACTTAATTGTGGTGCTGCAACCAAAATGTCTGGAGTTGCTCGGATGTCGGCCAATATTTTGGGGCCGTCTTTCAATTTAGGTAACTCTTGTTTTGGCTTTTGATGACGAACAATTAACCAAGTATTCTCCTCCTTGAAATAATTTTCTGCAATGCTTGGTCGGTCAATTTTTACCGGATTGTAAATGCGAACGTGTGGAGAGCCATCTAGGGTAAGTTCCATTAAGAAATCGTTTACTCCGTTCATAAAACTAATCATAACAATAAACATTGAAATGCCGAAGGTTACGCCCAACATGGCAACCAAAGTTTGCTTCTTTTTAGAAAGTAAATGCACCAGCGCAATTCTAAGTGCCAGCTTCAGGTTGCGTCTTTTCATGGAAGAATTATTTGGTCGGTTTCGATTAATCCAGTGGTAACTTCAACAAAATTAAGGTCTGACAATCCTTTTGTTATTCCCACTTTCAATTCGTTTCCATCTCTAATAATTCGTACTGAATCGTTGTTCAATAATGCGTTTTTAGGTATGGTAAGCGCCTTTTCAACACTTTTAATTACGATGTTAGCTTCAAGATTCAATCCGTACACCATACTTGGAAGTTCTTCGGTAAACTCGGCATCGGCTTTAAAATTTTGCTCTGCTTTGTTCAACATCGGATACAGTTTTACAATCTTAGCTTTGTAAATTTTTTCACCAAATGCATCGAAAGTAATTAACACTTCTTGCCCATTTTTAATCAGCAAATAGTCGCTTTCGTCAATGGATAATCGAGCTAGCATTTTCTTGTTATCTCCCACCAATGCAATGGTTTCGTTTACATTTACAAACTCGCCTGTTTGCTTTTTTATGTCGAAAACAGTTCCATTTAAAATACTGTTTAGTCGAGTATCTCCAATGGCTATCTGTGCTTGGTTGTAACGATTTCTGGCATTGCTTAACTCCAGATTGGTTGTGTTTTTCTGGTTTTCTAATTGGCTTTTTAGAGCGAGGTAATCCCGTTTAGATAGTTCGTGTTGATTTTCAACCTTATCAACATCTGCTTGAGCCACTGCACCCGTTTGTAAGAGGTTTTTGTAACGATTTAGCGTTTTTAAATCGTTCTGCATCTTGATTTCAGCGGCGTTTATGCGCTCTTGAATTTGTTGGAAAACAGCCGAATTCTTATTCGCATTTTGCTCAGCAATTGAAAGTGCATATTTCTGTGCATCTAAATCTGAAGTTCTGTTTTTTGCCGAAATACTAAAAAGCGGCTGTCCTAAAGAAATGGTATCACCCTCATTAACAAGCACTTCTTGAACAAAACCTGCAACATTGCTACTTATTTTGTACTCATTTTCAGGATAAAGATTTCCGGCTGCGTACACAACTTGTACAATTGCTCGCACTTCAGGAGCTACAGTTTTTTTACTTTTACCACAAGCACTAAGGCCAATGGCCAAAATTAGAATTAGTTTAAGCTTCATTTTTATTGATTTTCAAGTTCGAAATAGGTTTGGTAAAGAATGGCATCGGCTTTGGTTTGGAGGAAATTATTGCCTGCAACCACATATTCTTGGTAAATATTAAAAAGCTGATCGAGCGAAATAACGCCCTCATCATATGCTTGAAAAGACAAATTGAGATTCTCTAAGGCCAACTGATTGCGCTTTTGAGCATTTAGCAAATTCCGCTGATTTTCGTAACGTTTTATCTGCCATTCCAACAACTCTCTTTCTGCATTTATCTTTTTAAGTTGGCTGTTAATTAAAGTAAGGTCTTGCTGTAATTTTGCCTTTGTTGAGTTGTGGTAATTTTGTCCACCTTTAAACAATGGTACACTTAAACTTACGCCAACTGTTCCGTAATCGAAGCGGCTTCCATTGCTTCCAAATAGGTTATCTTGCTGACTAGCAAAGGTATACCTTGAATTGAGCGATAGTTTTGGCAACCATGCTTGCTGCTGTTTTCTGAGGTTTAGATGTTCTATTTGTTCAGATTTTTCCGCAGCATTATAGCTGAAACGATTACTTGAAGTGAAGCTGGATTGGTCGAAAATCTTGAGGTCGT
>DAIRTB010000100.1:0-7465 GCA_036804105.1 Bacteroidota bacterium
GGAAACCCAACCTGAAAGATTATTTCAAGGTGCTAGGTAAAATTTATAGCCACAAAGCAGAACGGAAAGAATTCCTTAAGTTTGTAAGGAATATTTTTAATAAGAATTCGAACAAATGACCAACCTAGAACTTATAGCGGGCTATTATCAGCTTTTTAACGCAGCAAATTTTGAGGGTATGTTAACCTGCTTGCATCCTGAGGTTGAGCATCATATTAATCAAGGAGAAGTTCAGATTGGCGTTGAAAAATTCGCAGCATTCTTAGATCACATGGATCATTGCTATGCCGAACAAGTGCACGGTTTGGTAATTATGAGCGAGCCTAATGATCGTCATTTTGCTGCAAAGTTTACCGTTTACGGCATTTACAAACAAACCGACGGCAATTTCCCCGAAGCAAAACTTCAAGAATATGCCATTCCTGCTGGCGCTTTTCTAGAAGTGGAAGAGGGATTAATTAAATCGGTTACCACCTATTATAACCTAAACATGTGGCTCGAGGCCATTGCAGATCAATAAGCATGTTGAGTTTTAAAACATTTGTTGGTGAAGAAATCAACCAAATTATAGACCCACTTGCTCATTTAAGAATTACGGTTTTTAGAGATTACCCCTATTTATACGATGGCGATTTAGCCTACGAAGCCAATTACCTTTCAACCTATGCAAAAGCTAAAACCGCTTTTGTCTTCTCCGTTTTCGATGGCGATAAAATGGTTGGAGCTTGCACTTGTGTAGCACTTTCAGAAGAAACTGAAATTATTATCAACACCTTCGAAAAAGCTGGCATTCCACCCAAAACCGTTTGCTATTTTGGCGAAAGTCTTTTACTGCAAGATTACCGTGGGCAGGGCATTGGCCGCAGATTTTTCGAAGAAAGGGAAGCTTATGCCAAAACCTTGCCTGGAATTAGCATTCTCACTTTTTGTGCGGTTAAAAGAAGACCCAACCACAAATTGAAGCCCAAGACGCATAAAAACCTCAACGGTTTCTGGAGCAAAATGGGCTTTTTTCCGCAGCCAAGCATCAACTGCAATTTCAGCTGGAAAGAAATTAACGAACCCATTGAAAAACCCAAATTAATGGAGTTTTGGTTGAAGCAGGTGTAGGGGAGCGCTGCTTGTTATGGAAACATAGACTAATGGAACGCAGATGACGCAGTTTTTTTATGATTTACAAAGATTTTTTGGCTAAAGCCGAAAAAATTATGATCAACCTATTTTCCTCCATTTAAAAATGAAGGAAATTGATACACGATTTTCGCCTTTTAGCATAGGCCTTCAACCTATGCTGTGATATGTCATCTCGCCACGGCGGACTCCGAAATGCGTAAACCAGACACATAGCCCACGGTTTCAATCGTGGGTTAAAAATGCGGCAGCCAGACCCGTCGGAGCCCCGAAGCGGGTGACATATCTTAGAGGAGGGTAAAGCCCTTCTCTAGAAAAAGCGGTTCTCAAACATGTAGAGACAGGGCACGCCCTTTCTTTGATGCACCCACTGTCTCAAAAGCACCATTTTTCTTCCGTAATTTGCAGCGGCAAAGGCTACACATGAAACAAGCGACGTATCTAACCACCAACTTTGAGAATTTTGTTTGGATAGACATTACCAATCCATCGAAAGCGGCTTTAAGCAAGATTGCAGAGGAGCATGATTTGAATCTTTTCCAACTTGGCGATAGTATTGAAACAGGTCACCTACCTAAATTTGAGCGATTACCAAATCACGATTTCCTGATTTTAAGGGCTTATACAGCACCATTGAATAACAGAGTAACTACCATTCCAGATCTTTCTAACAAAATAGCCTTCTTTTACAACAATGAAAAACTAATTACCATCCACAAAATGGAGTTTGATTTCCTTACCAAACTCACAGGAAATTTCGCCTCCACTGAAGAGCTGTTACTCCATTTTATTGTGCAAATGATTGAAAGCTATACCAAGCCTACAAATGCCTTGAGCGATAAAATAGATGTTATTGAAAGGGTAATCTTCTTGAAAGATCACACAAAGGTTTCTTTGGAAGTGCTTTACTTTCTAAAAGCACAAACCCGAATCACCAAAAAACTACTACACATTACCCAAAATGTAATAAACCAATTGGATTTAGATCCGAGGCTAAAATTTGCGCTGCAAGATGTTAAAGATAGCCTCTTGAGCTTACTCCTCAACTACGATGAGGTGATGGAAAATGCCAATGGTTTACTAAATACCTACCATTCGGTTAGCGCACAGAAAAGCAATGATGTAATGAAACTGCTCACCATTTTTTCTGCTTTTTTCTTACCACTAACATTTCTTGCAGGTATTTATGGAATGAATTTCGACTATATGCCAGAATTGAAATTGAAATACGGCTATGGGCTTACATGGTTTTTAATGATTGCAATTTCCTTTATTATTTTCATTTGGTTTAGGCGAAAAAGAATTCTTTAGTGCACTGCTTCTTGCTTAAAATCAATTTAATTGGTTAATGGCAAAAAGTAAAAACTTAACTTTGCGGCACAAAATTTAAACATGTCTAATTCTATAAACACACAAATTCTGGCTGAGCTTAAGGGTCTAATTATGGATGCTACCCGCAAGGCAAACTCAGGCCATCCAGGAGGTGCAATGTCGTCGGCAGATTTTGCCGTAATCCTTTTCAGCGAGTACCTACGTTTCGCCCCAAACAGCGTGAAATGGAAAAATAGAGACCGTTTTGTGCTTTCAGCTGGACACGAATCGATGTTGCTTTATGGCCTCTTGAATTTTCTTGGGCTTTTAGACATGAAAGAAATTGAGAACTTTAGGCAGTTGGGCAGCTTAACCCCTGGCCACCCGGAAGTTCATTTAACCCCTGGTGTTGAGGCAACTACTGGTCCGCTAGGGCAAGGAATTTCCATGGCAGTGGGTATGGCAATTGCAGAGAAAAGACTTAAAGCAGCACTTTCGGCAGAGGTAATAGATCATAAAATTTATGTTTTGTGTAGCGATGGCGATCTTCAAGAACCAGTAGCTATTGGCAGCAGCACCATTGCAGGGCATTTAGGTTTAGATAATTTGATTGTCTACTACGATAAAAACGATATCCAGATCTCTGGAAAAACCTCTCGTTCAGACACCACAGATTTTGCGAAATTGTACGATAGTATCGGTTGGAATGTAATCGAAATTGATGGGCACGACCATGACGCCATCAGAAACGCCATCGAAAACGGACAAAATTCCGTTGGAAAACCTACCATCATCATCGGCAGAACCATTATGGCAAAAGGTACCGCCAGCATGGAGGGTAGTCATAAAACGCATGGTGAGCCGCTTAAAGCCGAAGAGATATCGGCCACAAAAGAAAAATTAGGATTAGATCCGAACAAGCAGTTCTTTGTTAGCGATTCTACTTACCAACATTTTGCAGATACTAAAGCGGTTTACAACCAAGAAGCCATTAGCTGGGAAGAAAAAGTGAATAATTTACTTTCTGGCGATGTAGATTTTGCTAAGTTCTACGGAGCTGCTTTCGATCAAATTCCAGATTTGATGGATTGGCCGCAATATGAAGACGATTCTACTGTGGCAACTCGTGTGGTTTTCGGAAAAGCTTTAGAATATATGGCAAGCGAAATGCCTCTTATTATGGGTGGAAGTGCAGATTTAGAGCCATCGAACAACACAGCAGGATTTGCGGCTTTAAGTGGAGAATTCTCTAAAGAAAACAGAAGCGGCGGAAATCTAGCCTTCGGAGTAAGAGAATTCCCGATGTCGGCAATTGTGAATGGTATGGCTTTACACGGTGGAGTTGTTCCTTTCGGTGCAACCTTTTTAACCTTCTCAGACTACAGCAGAAATGCCATTAGAATGAGCGCTATACAAGATCTTCAAGTGCTGCATGTTTTCACCCACGATTCTATTTTCTTAGGCGAAGACGGACCAACGCACCAATCTATTGAGCACGTAATGAGCTTGAGAGCCATTCCGAATCTTTTGGTATTCCGTCCAGGAGATGCCAACGAAACCAATGTTTGTATGCAGATTTTCTTGAAGGAAACACATAGACCAAGTTTAATTTGTTTAACCAGACAAAACCTACCTGTTTTAGGAAAAGGTTATGCTGATGCAGCACACACCCAAAAAGGTGGTTATGTGAAATACGAAACCCAACCAGGTGCCGCTAATAAAATTATTTTATTTGCAGCAGGCTCAGAATTGAGTTTAGCAATCGATGCTGCAAACGAGTTAAAAAACACTGTTTCTGGAAACATTAGAGTGGTTTCTTTACCATGTTGGGAGTTGTTTTTCGAACAAGATGAGGCTTACCAAAACGAAGTAATGACCTACGATGCAGAAATCAGGGTTTCGGTTGAAGCAGGTGTTACCTTAGGCTGGGAGCGTTTTACTGGATTAAACGGAATCAACATTGGCATCAATACTTTTGGTGCATCAGCTCCAGGGCCAGTTTTGGCAAAACATTTCGGCTTTACAGTTGATAATATAGTGAGTAAAGTTCAAGCTAAATTAGCTCAACAACAATTAAAAAAGTAATCAAAATGGTGTACGAAAATACTTTAAAGCCTATTTTGGCTGATGAATTAGCGAGCATTGAAAGCGCAGGATTGTTCAAGAAAGAACGGGTAATTGTATCTGAGCAAGGTGCTGAAATTACCCTAGACTCTGGACAAAAAGTACTCAATTTTTGTGCAAACAACTATTTGGGATTATCTAGCGATCCTAGAATTGTAAATGCAGCAGCCGAAACCTTGAAAACGCACGGCTTTGGAATGTCGTCGGTACGGTTTATATGTGGCACGCAAGACATCCACAAAACATTAGAAGCCAGAATTGCAAACTTCTACCATACAGAAGATACCATTTTGTATGCCGCAGCATTCGATGCAAACGGTGGTGTGTTCGAGCCTTTGTTTAACGATCAAGATTGTATCATCTCAGATTCACTAAACCATGCTTCTATTATTGATGGCGTGCGTTTGTGTAAAGCAGCAAGATATCGTTACAACAACAACGATATGTCCGATTTGGAAGCCAAACTGAAAGAAGCAAATGCGGCAGGACATCGGAACAAAATAATTGTAACCGACGGTGTTTTTAGCATGGATGGTTATGTTGCTCAACTCGACAAGATTGTTGCCTTAGCTGAACAATACGGTGCTTTAACCATGATAGACGAGTGCCATGCAGCAGGATTCATAGGCAAAACAGGAAGAGGAACGCCCGAATTATGTGGTGTTTTAGGTAAAATCGACATCATTACTGGAACCCTTGGCAAAGCTTTGGGCGGTGCGATGGGCGGTTATACCACTGGCAGAAAAGAAATTATAGACATGCTGCGCCAGAGATCTAGACCTTATTTGTTTTCTAATTCTTTGGCTCCGATGATAGTTGGTGCATCGATAGAAGTTTTCAATATTCTAGAAAGCAGCACAGATCTAAGAGATAAACTGGAGAGCAATGTAAAATACTTCAAAGCTGGGATTAAGAAAGTTGGTTTGGAATTTAAAGATGGCGCATCGGCAATTGTACCGATTATGCTGTACGATGCAAAATTGAGTCAAACCATGGCCAATATGCTCTTAGAAGAGGGTATTTATGTAATTGGATTCTTTTATCCGGTTGTACCGAAAGACCAAGCTAGAATTCGGGTACAGCTTTCGGCGGCGCACACACAGGAACATTTAGACAAGGCCATTGCCGCTTTCGAAAAAGTAGGAAAGAAGCTTGGGATAATATAATTTGGGTATCAGCCAACATATTTCTTGTTTTTTCACACCAAATAAGTATTTTAGTTGAAAAATTCAGTATCATGAAAAAATTGATTCTTTTAGCCGTAGCCTTTTTTGCAATTACTACTGCTGCAATAGCCCAAAACGAGGGGCTTAAAGCCAACTATAAATACACTTTTGGTTTCGATCAATCGGTTAGAAATGTAGTATTATATCTTGCAGATAATAACACGAGAATGGAATATTACATTCCAGGCTCTGAAACCGCAATTAACACCTACATCTTGAAGGGAGATGAACTTATTGCATTAGACAATTCAAATCCAAACAAAGGAAAAGCAATTGTTACTCAAGTAAGCAACAGACCAAATGTAAAACCAGATTTCACGTATCAAATTACCAAAGAAACAAAACAGATTTTGGGAAATAAGTGTACAAAAATTATTATAAAATCAGATTTGGTAGATATTGTTACTTGGGTTGCCACAGATATTAAAGCAGATTACAACAGCTCAATTGCTCAAGTTTTGGGATATAACAATGGATTACTTCCAGAAGGTATTCAAGGATTACCACTACAGATTTACATTACCGATAAAAAAGGTGGTGAGTCTAAAATGGAGGCAACCGCTTTAGTTAAACAAACTCCTGCTGCAAGTATTTTCCAAATTCCTGCCAATTACACCATTCTTAATCGCAACTAAAATTTTTCAACTACTTTCCATGACAACTACCACAACTGGTAAACTAGCAGTTCCTTTCGACTTTACATCTGAAGCCCATTGTGCTTTCGAACATGCCTGCAAAATAGCAACAAAAACAGGCGGGTCAGTAACAACCATTACTTTATTAAATAGCTCATTAAGAGATAGGTTAAAAAAAGAGGGTTCTAATATTGCCGATTTGAACCTACAGCTTGCCAAACTTACCGAAGAAGCTGCTGAACAATATGGTATCTCTGTAAGTTACCTTATTGAAGACAGCAATGATTTAATGCAAATTGGAAAACTGGCAAATGAGCTGAATTCAGATTTATTGGTTTTCGGAACACATGGAGTTGTAGGTAAGCAAATAATTTTTGGAGCGAATGCTTTAAAAGTATCTGCGGGAAGTAATTGTCCGGATTTAATTGTTCAAAACAAAAAACCAAATGCCGCTGGTTATAAAAACATTGTTATTCCAATAGGAGCAAGAACGGAAGAAAAAATAAAAATTCAGTTTGCCATTGTTATTGCAAAAATTTATGAAGGAACTTTACATTTTATTTGTGACAAGGAAAGCGATTCATTCCTTAAAAAACAAATAGATCAAAACTTGCAATTTATGCAGTCTGAAGCCGAATCAGCAGGAGTTGCTTATACCTCAGCTTATGCAGAGAACGATAACATTACATTTGTGCGCCAGGTTGTTCGCTATGGAGCTAGAAACAATGCAGATTTAGTTGTTTTCTTAAACGATGGTTCAAAGAGTTTGTTCGGCTTAAGCGATATTGAAGTTTTAATTAATAACGACGCAGAAATTCCATGTTTATCCATCTCGCCAATGGAAACAAAAGTTGGCGGATTTCATTATTCTGCATCTGGAATTTAATTGAGAATTAAGGCTATTCTGCTAAAAAAAGAGTCGTTGCAATTTGCAACGACTCTTTTTTTTTACTAACCATAAATAAATTTTAAAATTGCAAATTTTTTTTAGGACGGTTCAAATCATCACATCAGTACATCAGCAAATCAGCATATCAC
>DAIRTB010000101.1:0-7389 GCA_036804105.1 Bacteroidota bacterium
TTATTATGCGTTTCAGGCGTGGTAAAACCTTCCATACCTCTTTCTACAATAATTCCCTTAATCTTACCTGCATCATTTTTAGCCCAAACCACGGCTATATCTGCAAAAGGAGCATTCGATATCCACATTTTGGCACCATTTAATAAATAATGATCGCCTTTATCTTTAAAATTGGTTAGCATGCCACCCGGATTAGAACCGTGGTCTGGTTCTGTTAATCCGAAACAGCCCATCAGTTCTCCTGTGGCCAATTTGGGTAAATATTTTCTTTTTTGTTCTTCAGAACCGTAAGCATAAATTGGGTACATTACTAGAGAACCTTGAACAGATGCGGTAGATCTGATACCAGAATCTGCTCGTTCTAATTCTTGCATTATTAATCCATACGAGATTTGATCCATGCCACCACAACCATATTCTGCTGGTAATTGCGGGCCAAAAGCACCAATTTCTCCTAAACCTTTAAGCAAATGCTTCGGAAATTCAGCTCTTTGGGCATAATCCTCAATAATTGGGGATACTTCTTTTTTAATCCACTGCCTTACAGTTTCTCTAATTAGTTTGTGCTCTTCGGTTAGTAAATCGTCAACACCATAGTAATCGGGCGCCACAAATCTATCTTGTCTCATAAAATTTTGATTGATTTTAAATCAACGCAAAATTACATGATGATGTTCTATTTTTGTGAAAAGATATAATGGCTACCGGAAAGATTGTTTTAGAGGGAATGGAGTTTTTTGCTTTTCATGGTTTTTATGCAGTTGAACAAAAAATCGGCAACCATTTTATTGTGGATGTAACGCTTTCGCTTAATTTAATGGAGGCGGGAAAATCTGATAAATTAGCTGAAACAGTAAATTATGAAGAGGTTTATAAAATTATTAAACAAAAAATGGAAATAACTGCTGCTTTAATTGAAACTGTAGCCTACGGAATTAAAAGTGAAATACTTTCTACCTTCAATAAGGTACAAGATGTTGAAGTTAAAATAGCCAAATTGAATCCTGCATTTCCTGGTAAAATACAAGCTGTAAAAATTATTGTTTAATGAAAACCATTGCGCTACTTATTGTATCTAATGTTTTTATGACTTTCGCTTGGTATGGTCATTTGAAAAATCATATGAACACTCCGCTTTGGAAAGTTATTTTGGTTTCTTGGGGAATTGCTTTCTTAGAATACTGCCTTATGGTTCCAGCAAACAGGTTGGGTTATGGTAAATTTTCGGCAGTAGAATTAAAAACGATACAAGAAGTTATTACACTCATAGTTTTTGCCGTATTTAGCGTTTTGTTCTTAAATGAAACACTTAAATGGAATCACTTAATCGGTTTCGCCTGCTTAATATTGGCAGTTTTCTTTATTTTTAAAAAATGGTAATTTATGAAATTATACTCAGCTGAACGCACCTCATCGCACGCAAATGCAGACAACCCAGTTTTTCAAAGGCATATGATTGCCTACAATGAAGCAGCGGCGTTAATTAATGGTGATGTTTTAGAAATTGGTTGTGGCGAAGGTTATGCCATTCCGATTATGGCACCAAAATGTAAAAGCTATTTGGCTATTGATAAATTTCAGACTGAATTAGAAAATCTACCCGCTAACGCTGAATTTAGACAGATGTCGGTGCCTATTTTAGAAGGTATAGAAAGCAATAAATTCGATTGGGTAATCAGTTTTCAGGTTATTGAGCATATTGAAGATGATATTAAGTATTTAGAAGAAATTTATAGAGTTTTAAAACCGAGTGGAAAATTTATTTTTACCACACCCAATAAGCTAATGTCGTTAACTCGCAATCCTTGGCATGTTAGAGAATATACTCCAATAGAAATGGAAAATATTGTTTCTAAGGTGTTTAGCAAGTTTAATCTACAAGGTATTTATGGCAATAACTTGGTTATGGAATACTACGCTGCAAATAAATTAAGCGTAAAAAAATTCACTAAATTCGATGTATTTAACTTACAATATAAATTACCTAGACGTTTATTGCAAATTCCTTACGATATTGCGAATAGATTAAACAGGAACTCGTTGAATAAAGACGCAAATGCAATTGTTACCAAAATCCAGGCATCAGACTATTTCGTTGATAACGTTTCCGAATCATGTTTAGATTATTTTTGTATCTGCGAGAAATGAAAAACATTGCTTTGGTATAAAAAAATAAAAAACATATAAATTAAATTAAATAAAGTGGGTAAAAATTCTTTCTTCGGCTGGGTAAAGCAGGCCTTCAGTGGCGATGACCAAATTAATTTCTTAAAATTAACGCTTCCCATGCTCATGAATAAAAATACAGTTGGATTAGAAATTGGTGCGTTAAAAGGCGAGGTTGTTGACATTATGCTAGAGATCGCTCCAAATATTAAACCATTTGTATTTGAGCCCATCCCATCTTACACGTCTTATTTAAAAGACAACTTTTCTAATGTTGCCAACTTATATCCTTTCGCATTATCTAACGAAAACGGGCTTTCTGATTTCATTTTCATAAAAGAAAATCCAGAGTTAAGTGGGCTGAAGGAAAGAAGCTATCCAACCCTTAAAAATCCAAATCCTGTTCATTTATTTATAGAACAGAGAAGGTTAGACGATGTAATTCCGCTCAATACCGCCATTGATTTTATTCACATGAATATTGATGGAGCCGAACTTGAGGTATTAAAAGGTGCCGAAAATTTATTGTTCAAACATCACCCAAAAATACTTTTTACTTGTAAGTCGGCTAATTTAGGTTTTTACAATACCAACCCTACCGAATTATTCGCTTTCATTACCAAAGATTTAGGGTACAAGCTCAGCTACGTAAAATCGGCACATGAGATACAAAAGGAACTAACCCTAGAACAATTTACAGATCTTACGCTAAAGCCTGACACCTATTTTTTGGCAGATGCAGAACGATAATCCAATTAAAATAATCATCAGGTTTGCACAGGCAGTTGATGTGCCTTCAATCCATAGCCTAATAAGGCAGTTAGCCATTTACGAAAAAGCAGAAAACGAGCACGTTTGTTCTCCTGAAGAATTATTAGCAGATGGTTTTGGCGCCAATCCTGCTTTCGAATGTCTGGTTGCAGAAATTGATAACAAGGTTGTGGCCATTGCGCTTTTCTACCAAAAATACAGCACCTGGAAAGGGAAATGTATTTTTTTAGATGATATTGTGGTAGACGTAAATTACCGAAGAATGGGAATTGGCGAGCAACTACTGCTAAAACTAAGGGAAATTGCCATAGATAGAAAAGCTAGAAAATTAGAATGGCAGGTGTTAGACTGGAACGAGCCAGCTATTAATTTTTATAAAAAGCTTGGTGCTGAGCTTGATTCTGAGTGGATTAATTGCAAATTTACCTTAAGAGCAGATTAAAAAATCTTGACTTAACACCCAAAATCATTTTAGCTGCTAACTTGCGAGTTATGAGATTATTATTCCTTTTTTCAATACTTTTTGTAAGTTTTTCCACAACAGCACAAATAAGCATTCAACAGGCTCGAGCACTTGGAGTAGGAAACACTGTTACAGTTAGAGCGATTGTAACCAGTGGGCCAAGTTTAAACGCCTCTGTTGGTTTTACACGCTTTTTTCAGGATTCAACAGGTGGTTTAAGCGCCTACGATGCCACTCTGCTTAACAACTTAATGCCGGGCGATAGCATCGAAATAACTGGCCCACTATCTGTTTTCAACCAATTGTTGCAGATTAGTCCGGTAACTTCTGTTTCGGTTATCAATGTTGGAAATCCTTTACCAGCACCAAAATTAATAAATTTAAGTACTGGCTTTGCAACGGCTAACGAAAGCCAATTGGTGCGAGTAAACACTGTAAATTTTACTAATTCTGGCATTTTCGCCGGAAATACAAACTACAACATTTCCGATGGTATTAATACCAAACAAGTTCGAATAAATGCGCTAACCAATTTTGTTGGAGCTGCCATCCCATCTGGAAATCTCAGCGTGGTAGGCATTATGGGTCGTTTTAATGCAACTTTCCAAATTACACCAAGAAGTTTGGCCGATGTAATTCAAACCCAAGGGCCAGGAATTGCAAGAGATTTAACCTTAGACACATTTACAAACAATTCTTTAAGCATCAGCTTTGAGACGCAAGCCGCTGCTACCACAGTAATTTCTTATGAAGTGGTTGATGGTCTAGGTTTCCCGACGCTTGTAAATTTAGTGGCAACCACCCAACATTCGGCTGTGCTAAACAACCTTACTCCAGGACAAGTTTACAAAGTTAGGGCCGCTGCAATTGGCGCTCAAAACGATACCAGTTACACTTCAGAAAAAGTTTTTGCTACCGTTTCTAATTCGAGCGGAAACATGGAAGTTTATTTTAATCGTTCCGTTGATAACACCGTTGCTTCGAGCGCAAATAACCTGGCCATAAATTCTGGAACTGGTTTAGACGATACCTTAATTAGCTTAATCAATTCTGCTCAAAGCACGCTTGAAATTGCCATCTACAATTGGAACAACAACGGAATATCTAATATTACCCAAGCGGTAAACGATGCCAAAAATAGAGGCGTAAATGTTAGAATTGTGGCCGATGCCAGCACAGCAAATCTAGGTCTTCAATCTTTAGACCCAAGCATTCCGAAGTTATTTAGCACAACTGGTTCTGCTTATGGCATAATGCACAATAAATTTGTTGTTGTAGATGCCAATAGCCCAGATCCCAATTTGCCGAAAGTGCTTACCGGATCTACCAATTGGACGTCAGGGCAGATTAATTCAGACCCGAATAGTATGATTATAATTCAGGATCAGGCACTTGCAAGGGCTTTCAGAATTGAGTTTAACGAAATGTTTGGCTCCTCGGGCAATGTTCCAAGTCTTGCAAACAGAAAATTTGGGCCAGACAAAACGGTAAATACGCCAGAGAAATTTATGATCAATGGTAACTTAGTGCGCTTGTATTTCAGCCCATCAGACCAGACCGAAAGCAAAATTGTTGAAGCCATTAATTCTGCAAATAGTGATATTGAAGTGGCCACCATGTTGATTACCCGCAGTACTTTGGCCAGCCCAATTGCCAACAAAGCCACTCAAGGATTATTTGTGGGCGTGGTGGTAAACGATACTTCCGATGCGGCATCGAAATTTCCCTACCAAATTTTAGCAGGAGCTTTAACTCCAGGACAAAAATTATTTGTAAACAATCAGCCAGGGATTATGCACCATAAGTACATGATTGTAGATCAAAACAATCCGGGAAGCGACCCGCAGATGGTAGTTGGTTCGCACAATTGGTCGGCATCTGCAAATTCTAGAAACGACGAAAACACGCTTATTATTCATAGTGCGGCCATAACCAATATTTATTTTCAAGAGTGGGTGATGCGCTACCGAGAAAACGGTGGGGTAGTTGTAATAACCAATATAGCTAAAGTGCCAGAGGCTAAGGTAATTCAATTGTTTCCCAATCCAAACCATGGCACATTCTATATTCAAAGCGTGGGCAATACTTTCGATAACGTGAACCTAACTTTGGTTAATTTGCAAGGTCGAGTGGTTTATCAAAAAAGCTACACAAACCAAGAGCAAATTGTGGTTGAGCCAGGAAATTTAGCAACGGGATTGTACATTGCCAATCTGGTTTCAGAAGGCAAAACCCATAGTTTTAAGGTGATGGTGAGGTAGAATAATCGATTTTTTTCTTGAAAAATATCCATTATAAAAATGGGCTAGAAAACTGTGGTAAGTAAACACCACAGTTTTCTTTCTTAGGGGGATGGATGATTCTGCGTAGCAATTCTTTTTGTTAAGAAAAAATCTGTTAATAAAAAAAACTTATCACGAAAAAGCTTAACATTTTTCTGTTATGAAATTATTGTTATGATTTAAAACGTAACAAAAAAAACATAACAGTCTGTGTTAGAAAAAAAATGTTAGAAAAAAATTTCTAACAAAAAAAGTCTAACAAACTGTGTTAGGAATAAAAAGAGGTTGAAACCTTTATTGACAGATGCTAAACTCTTGAATTTTGAAACTGCGGTAAACCCCAAAAAGAAACTTCAATTTTGGCCATTTTCGACTTAAGCATCATAAAAAACTAATCATCGCTAGCCAGTTTCCAGTTCACTACTTTTTAAATATCCAATCTACCCAAGCATCCATTTGTGCAACTGAATTTATGCACAACACAATTTCTCGGTTTTTGCTCAACGAAAAAATGGTGGGGTCTCTTTAGATATAATAACTTTAGCTGCCTGTGAGGGAGTAAATTAAACTAGTTTCTTTTTGGTTGAAAAATTATAAAATCAGATTTACAGAATAACCTAAATATTGAGCAAACTAAGGTCTGCAAGTTAACACTGAATCTCATTCTACTTGGCATTCAATCCTTAAATATGACTTTTAACTCAATTTGTAATTCAGGAAACAAATTGCCTTGAACGGTTTCTGCTCCATCTTTTTCATTGAATAAACCCAAGGAAACAAAACAGCCATCTATAAGGCTAAATATTTCTATATTCTGTGAAGCCGGATTAACAATCCAATATTCTTTTACCTCGTTTTCTTCGTACAGGTTAAATTTTTCGTTGTAGTCTTTCTTGGCGGTGCTGTCTGAGAGTATTTCTATAATTAAATCAGGGGCTCCCAAGCACCCCGCATCGTCTAGTTTCTCTAGGTCGCAAATCACACAAATATCTGGTTGTACAACGGTGTCTATTTCTTGGTTTTTTTGGCCCTTGTTTTTGACAAGACGTACATCGAAAGGTGATTGGTAAATCTCGCATTTGCTACTTTCCAAATAATTAAAAAATTTATTGAAAATAATGCCCTCTACTTTTTGGTGCACTCTTCTAGGCGCCGGGCTCATTTTATATATCCACCCTTTTATAAGTTCTACCCGCTCGCTAAACTGCCAAGTAAGATAATCAGCGTAGGTATATTGTTTCTTTAGATCTAATTGCGAAAAATCTGTAATGGGCTTCATTGTCTGATTTTAAATCCAAAGATAACGACTTTCGATAACATTTTAATGTGGGATTCTGATACGAGTTCAGGATGAATACTTACCCTCCCCCCTATCCAAAAATCAAATTAGTTTGCACAAAACTCAAGGAATTATGCATTTCAACAGGTGAAATTCTTATAGAAATATTAGGTTTTTAAGGCCAAGGTTTTACTTATTTTGCTCTGCAAATTCTTGACCGAAAATCCATCTAAAACCCAGATTATTCTCAAACTCAATTTCGTTATTTCGGAAAACAATTTTTAACTTACAGCATCGGCAACATCATACAAAAAAAGCATTTGCAAGAAATTAATCTTCCAAATGCTTTTATTTTTTTGGGTGATGAAGTTACCTTTAATCTTACATTTCGGAGTTTTATTGAATTGTAAAGGTTAAACCAGCTTGTA
>DAIRTB010000102.1:0-4817 GCA_036804105.1 Bacteroidota bacterium
CCAATCCACCGAGCGGTAATGAATGGGGAAAAAGAAACAGGCGTTACCACTTTTAAACTTAGGCATGAAATTGATACCGGAGACATTTGCCTGCAAGCAAAAACCAATATTGGCGAAGATGAAACTACAGGTATTTTATATGATCGCTTAATGAAAATGGGTGCAGATTTATTGGTTGAAACGGCGAAGCAATTGCAAAGTGGAGAAATAACTTTAACCCGACAAGAATTATCGGGCAACACAAAACATGCTCCCAAGATTTTTAAACCAGATTGTTTAATAGATTGGCAAAATTCTTTAGATCAAATTCACAATCAAATTAGGGGCTTAAATCCATTCCCTAGCGCATATTGCATGTTTTTTGGTGTGGAAATGAAAATTCACATGAGTAAAAAAGAGGTAAGCACGCACGAACTGCCTTTTGGTACTTTGGTAGTTGGTAAAACCTTAATGGTTGCTGTTAACGGTGGATTTCTGCACTTGCTAGAAATTCAGTTAGCGGGTAAAAAGCGCATGGATTTTAAAAGCTTTCTCGCTGGTTACCGTTTCCCAAATGTGGATAAAGATTTTAACGGACAGCGTTTTTATCCTAATGCTTTGGCTTAGAACTGATTCAATAACTTTTTCACAATCAGATCTGAAGTTGCGTGGGTGAACCTGCGTTTATCCAATCCGCTAACCCAGCTTACGCCTTGCACAGCATTGCTGAAGAAAATCTCTTGTACGTTTGTTAGATCCGCAGGCAAAACATCGTCTTCTAAAATAGAAAAACCCAATCTTGGAATATTGGAAATGAGGTATCTACGCATTACCCCGTTTAGCGCACCACTGCTTAGTGGAGGAGTTTTAATTACATTCTCAAAAACAAAAAAAGCGTTGTTGTGAATTCCTTCTACAATTTGCGATTTTTCATTTAAGAGTAAGCATTCTGTAAGATTGTTTTCAACAGCATAAGTTGCACCTAGAACGTAGGGGAGGGCATTCATTGTTTTATGACCGTTTAGCAACGCATTGGTTCTGATTACCGGATAAGGATTTATGCCTATTTGCAATCCTTTGCTCAGAACCTGGTATTGGTTATTTTCTAAAATGATTGCTTCAAGCAAAAACATACTAGATGGTTTGAAAACTGCAAAATTGCCATCGCCCGTTCTAAACAAGCTTAGTTTAAGTTTTAAAGCCGATTGAGTGTCCATTTTTTCACGTAAATTCTTTGCAGAATTCAAGATGAAAGTTTCAGTTAAAACTTCTGGAAATTTGATTTTTAGAAAATTTGATGAATTCTTAATACGCTGTAAATGAGCAGTTATAAAGGGAATTTCATCTTTTGAATTAATACGCATCGTTTCGAAAAGCCCATCGCCATAACGGAATGCACGGTTTTGGATAGAGATGTGTACATCATCAGCCAAAAGGATTTCTCCGTTGAAATTTACCCAATTCTTGTTTGCCAAAATTTTAAACAATTTCTGTAAAAACACAAAATAAGCGTGAAAATGGCAGTATTGTTTGCAAAATCTTCATAACATTGTAATAATAATTCAAAATCAAAAACCTTTTTAGAATATGGATGCTTATCAATCACGTGTTATCACCCTAGGGCAATTTATAATTGAGCGTCAATCTGATTTCCCATTTGCAAAAGGAGAGCTTTCTCGCTTGCTTCGAGACATTGGAATTGCATCTAAAATTGTGAATAGAGCGGTAAACAAAGCCGGATTGGTAGATATCTTGGGTGATGCGGGCAACGTAAATGTGCAAGGCGAAGACCAAAAAAAGCTAGATGTTTTTGCTGATGAGCAGTTTATATCTGCATTAAGATCTGGTGGTGAATGCTGCGCCATTGGATCAGAGGAAAACGATGACATTATCACCATTAATACGGAGCTATCCAGAAATGCAAAATATGTGGTAATGATTGATCCGCTAGATGGCTCATCTAACATAGATGTTAATGCTAGTATCGGCACTATATTCTCAATTTTCAGAAGAAAATCTCTTGAAGGTCCTGGAACATTAGACGATTGTTTGCAAAAGGGAATTAAACAAGTGGCTGCAGGATATGTAATTTATGGCTCTTCAACCATGTTGGTTTACACGACTGGAAAAGGAGTTAATGGATTTACCTTAGATCCATCAATTGGTGAATTCTGTTTATCTCATCCCAATATGCGTATACCAAAAGGTGGCAAAATTTATAGCGTAAACGAAGGCAATTACAATGCTTTTCCGGATGGAATAAAAAAATACATTAAATTCTGCCAAGAAAACAATCCAGATGAGGGTCGACCTTTAACCTCCAGATACATAGGATCTATGGTTGCAGATTTGCACAGAAACCTGATTAAAGGCGGTGTGTATATTTACCCAGGAACTGCCACATCGCCAAAAGGAAAATTGCGACTGTGCTATGAGTGTAATCCATTTGCTTTTATAGTTGAGCAGGCTGGTGGCAAGGCAACCGATGGACTTGGCAATAGAATACTAGATATTCAACCTACCGAGTTACACCAAAGAGTACCAGTGGTAATTGGCTCCAAAGAAATGGTAGAAAAGGTAGAGGAGTTTATGGGAGTGAAGTAGTTGGGAATTGAGAATTAGGAATTAAGAATTGACGCATAGAGGGTTAACACTAATCACTAATCACTAATCACTAATCACTATTCACTTTCCACTATTCACGATACACTTTTCACTATTCACGATACACTTTTCACTATTCACTGAAGAATCAATTTCACGGGTTTTTGGCCGCTATCTTTAATTTCGAAGAAATAAATGCCCCTTTGCAGTTTAGTACAATCTAACAACATATTGGTTTCTGTAATTAAACCTACATTAACTAGTTTACCTTCAACATTATAAAACGAATAGGATTTGCCAATTGCGCTTTCATCTATTTGGACAAGAAAATCTTTTTTACTTGGGTTGGGATAAACGCTGAAAACGCTTTTCTCTAAATTTGAAACATTTACTCCTGGGGTAACTAAGACTTCTACAATAGAAGTTGAATCTACACAATTTCCAACTGAAACTAAACAACGATAAAACCCTGCATTTGAGCCTTGAATTGCACTGAACTTAAGTGAGTCGGTATTGCTGCCTGAAATATTGCCTGCATTTGTTAGGTTTACAAATACATTTGCGCTATTTCGCTTTTGCCATTGAAACTGAGCATTTATATCTGGAGAACTTACAGCTAGATTGTTATTAGAACCTCCACCGAATATTTGTTGTGCTGGAAGATTATTTCCAATAATGCCAACACAATTCATTACCAATGCCGAACTGGTACTAGTATCTGAACAAACAGAATCAGAAATATAACATCTGAATAGGTAATTGTGGTAAGCAAAACTCGCATTGCTAATGGTTAAGGTATTGGTATTTGCTCCGTTGTAAACAGAATTGTTGATAACATTTGTAAACCCTGTTCCAGTATTTACCTGCCACTGTAAATTTGTTGGGTTACCCACTGTATTAATTGTAAACTGTGCTGATGAACCAATTGGAGTTGTGGTTGAAGTAGGATTTGTGGTAATATCTAGACTACAGCCATTGTAAAGTTGTTGTATTTCTGCCACACTAAGGGCCCTAGACCAGATACCTATTTCGTCTAAGAAACCGTTCATATAAGGTGCTTGAATTCCCCTTCCGATATATAAAGGCAAAGTAGCCGTTGTAACATTTGTATATGTAAAGACATTGGAAGCAACTTGAACCCCATTTTTGTACAAGGTCATGTTAGGTGCATTGTAAACCGCTACATAATGTGTCCAAACACCAATTACATTTGGAGTGGCAGCCCAAAACCATGCCGATTGTTGTTTATTTGTGCCAAAACTTACAGAAGCGCCACTACTTATTAGTGAAATAAAATTACCCGCAGCCGTGCTGCCCATCATCATTGCATTTCCAACAAATTCATTTGTTTTCATCCAAAGAGAATAAGTAAAGCTGCCATTAGCACTAAAAGCAAAACTTGGGCTCGCTACGGTAATGAGTGCAGTAGGACTCGTAAAATCGTAAGCAGACGCAGGATTTCCATTTCTATCTGGTGCAGCAACTACGCCTCCAGTAATTACGCCATTATTGTTGCTGCCACTTAAATCTGCCGGTGAGTTGTTAAAGCCATAATAGGCTACAAGGTTGGTTGTGGGCACGTAAGCTGGAACATTTTGTGCCTGTGCTATGCCTAATAAAATTCCTAGAACACCACAAATACTTAAGGATAATTTTACCATAAACTTTTTTTAACGCAATTTAGGAAAAATATTTATTCCAATAAAAAAATAACTTAACTATTTAAAATAGACTTAATGCTATAAATTTCGAATTTATTGTAAAAAAGGGTCTAATTTGGGATAGGTATTATTGAGATTATTCGTCACGATAGCAATCATCAGTCAGCAATCAGCACATCAACTAATCACCTTCTTTATAAGGAACATACAAAAATACAAGGCGCATCATTTCTGTGGTATCGTCCATGCTTCCAGTTTCAATTAGTACAGGCTGAGGCGGATTATTCGGATTTGAGAGGTTATTGCTCGTATTGTCGTAAACGGCTTCAGCATGGATTATAGAACCTGAGGGTATAAACAGCATTTTTTTGTACCTATAAAACTCCTGCCAATTGAAATCCCAATTTGGAATTTTCACCAAGTTAATAGTATCTCCGATTGGTGTAATTGCGTAGGCCAGAAAGCTTTTTCCAAGCTGATGCATGTGTGGATTGATATGCAATAGCGACATATCTCCTCTTGTTCTGATATTGATGTAATAGGTTTTTATCGTTTCCGCCTGAATGGTATCAC
>DAIRTB010000102.1:4827-7382 GCA_036804105.1 Bacteroidota bacterium
GGTTTGAATGCTGCAAACTCGAGCTGTCTTTCTAAAGTTGAATCGGAAAACCAGAAGCGGATAGTGCTCTGATCCTCAGCAGGAATTGGGGTAGGAGAGTAGTGTAAACTTCGGATTATAAACACACCTTTCTTGGGTAAACTAAATCCGATTCCTTTTGGATAAACCTGAACACTTGCTCCTGGTAAATATCCACCATGATAACCAGCTACAGGTGGATTTCCATATTTGTCGTATAAATTGAAAAATCTAAAATCTCGGTTATCGTCTATTCTATCGATGCTATCGTCTTTGAAAACATAGAAATCTGGGCTTTCTTTTTCACCCGTACCTTCTCCAAGAGCAAAAATTTGGTAACTGGCATGATGCACCAAGGTTTTATTTCCAGCCACAAATTCAATGGCTTTTACATTTGCTCCTTCAGGAATTTCGAAAGGGATTTTGTAGCAGATATAATGATGCTTTCCCTCGCCTGGAATTTTATATGGCTTTGGAAATTTCAAAACTAAGTCTGGTTTTCCTAATCCGTTAATTTGCTCAAAATCTGGAAGTTTGGGGGCTTTTTTCTTTCCTTCAGGTGCACCAGATGCTACCCAGGCAAGAATTTTAGCTTTCTCGTCATCGCTCAATAATTTTTCATTCTCAAAGGAGCGGAAATGTGCATCGGCAGTCCAAGGCGGCATATACCCACTTTTTACTACCTGAGCAATGAATTGTTTCCGTTTAAAAAATTGTTGGAAACTCACCATTTCGAAAGGTGCACCACCTCCAGGTCTATGGCAAACCGTACATTTATTGTAAAGTATACCAGCAACATCCTGATTAAAAGTCTGGGAAAATCCAGCTGAAGAAATCAAGATTAATAAAATCAGCAGCCTCATTGAATCTCAATCATACAACCCACCGCCGTAGTTTCTATGGGCCAAAAAGATTCTTTCATCAACCAGTATTCTAGGGCATTTGATAAATACTGTTCCGAGGCAGAAGATTTCAGTTTTCCCAAGCTTACTGCTCTATCGTCTATGGCACCTTTGTAGTGCACACCACCCCAAGGATCACACATAAAAACCTCAGGGGTTATTTTGGCACCCAAAACTTTACTAAGCGCATATTCATCATCCAACAAAATAGGAAACGGCAATTTATAAGTTCTTCTGAACGCTTCGATTTTCTCTGGTGAAAGGTCTTTGCCTGGAAAAACCCCTATAAATGCAATTTTATTATCTTTTTGCAACTGATATAACGCCAAAATTTCTTTTGTATACGTTTGGCTCAATGGGCATTCTGGAGAAAGAAATACAAAAACGGTAGCTGCATTTTCGTAAATATTGCGCAGTTTTACGGTTTTACCCTCGCTGCTTTTGAGTTTTAAATTGAGCAATGCTTTGTTTTCTTTCCATTCTAAAGGCTGTGCACCAGCCAAAGTTGTGAGAAAAAGAAAAGCGAGTAAAATTATTTGCTTCATGGATGTGTGTTTTTTAGTAATTACCGCCAATTTTTCTAGCATTTAAAGCCGATTTATGGTTTATTTCGGGAAGTCTTGTTGGCTTATTTGTAAGACCTGTTGTGTCTGTTAACGACTCTAAGAAAGCCTTCAAAGCAAACTTTTCTTTGTAAGATAAATGAAGCGAATCGCTTGGTAATGTTTGGTTGGGAACATCCAAACCCATGCCTGCTCCGCCGCCATTGTTGTAGAAATCAATCACTTCTTCTAAAGTGTTATAAACCCCGTTGTGCATGTATGGAGCAGTTAAAGCCACATTTCTAAGTCCAACAGTTTTGAAGGAGTTGTGGTAAATGGGGTGGTTTTCTTTTGACAAACCGCCAGCACGCCCCAAATCTTTGTCTAAAGAAAATGGAGCAATGGCTTGAGCCGGAACTCCTAAGACTTCAGATTCTTGATCATTATAATAGGGAGGAACTATTCCGCCAAAGCTGGGTGCAAAATGGCAAGTTGCACACAAGCCCTTACCCATAAAAATATTGAATCCTTCTATCACCTCTGGTTCAATTTTGGCAGTTTCATTACGCATGTATTTATCGAAAGGGCTGTTGAAACTTCTCAAGCTGGTAATATACGATGCTAATGATGAGTTAATGGTGTATTGATTTATTGGGTTGTTTTGTAAAGATGGATAGGCTTCCGCAAAAAGAGAAACATACTCGTCGCTATAATTTAGTTTTTGTATGATTTCCAGTACTGAAGTATTGAATTCCAAATCATTCACAAAAACATGTGCGAAAAGATTTTCCAGTTGCATCGCTCGCAAATCCAAGAAAAATCTTGGCGAATAAACGGCATTTAAAACTGTTGGTGTATTTCTGGAAAGTGTTCCATTAAAATCTAAAGCGTTGCCTTTAGTCAGCCCATCGGTAAATCCTTTTTGTGGATTATGACAACTTGCACATGCACGTTGGTTGTTTACCGATAAAACAGGATCGAAGAAAAGCATTTTCCCCAATTCAATTGTATTTGAAGTATGTGCTTCTTCCACTAAATTGGTGTAGAAGAATGGATTGAGCATTTTGTTGTCGAAAACCGAAGTGGCTTCGTA
>DAIRTB010000103.1:0-7345 GCA_036804105.1 Bacteroidota bacterium
AAAGCACAATTTTTAAACCAATGCTAAGGTTTCCGCCAAGCTGATATTCAATTACTCCAATTAGCAGAGCAGAGCCGCCGCCTAATCCATTAAACAAGGAAACAAGTTCTGGCATCTGGGTCATTTGTACTTTTTTGGAGGCGTATAATCCGCCTAAACTACCCAAAACAATGGCGATAATTATGAGGGGGATGTTGTTAAGCCCTGGAATTAAGAGCGTTATAAAAACCGACAAGCCCATGCCTATTGCTGCAAGTGTGTTGCCCTTGTTGGCTGAATCTGGATTGCCCATTAATTTCATGCCCACAATAAAAAGCACTACTGAAATTAGGTAAACGAGGGGAAGTAGTTCTGCAATCATGCTTTTGCTTTTTTAGGCCCTTTTTTCTTAAACATTTCCAACATTCTGCCAGTTACTGCAAAACCGCCTACTACATTTAAAGTGGCAAGCAAAACCGATAGGAATCCGATTATTAAACCCACATAATTGTCTGATGCTACCTTACCCAAAACCAATATGGAGCCAATAATTACCACACCAGAAAGTGCGTTTGATCCCGACATAAGTGGCGTGTGCAATACCTGCGGCACTTTCGAAATAACCTCGATGCCAACAAGGATAGACAAAATGGCAATATAAATTTCTTGCTCGTAAGCCGTAAATAAGTTCAGTAATTCGCTCACGATGGGTTGGTTTTATAGGCTGGAAATACCAATTCGCCGCCATGCATTACGCATGTGCCGCTAATTATGGGGTCTTCGAAATCTAGGGTTAGCTCGCCTTTTTTTAGGATCAGTTTGAGGAAATCTGCCAAATTATTGCTCAGTAATTTGCTGGCATCTTCTGGCATGGTGGCAGCAAGATTGGAGTTTCCATAAATCTTAACCTGATTTATGGTTACAAATTCATTGTCTAATGCGCCTTCGGTATTTCCTCCAGTGCTTGCGGCAAGGTCTATAATAATTGCACCGGGTTTCATTAAATCTAGCTGCGCTTTTTTTATTAATATTGGTGCTTTTCTTCCTGGAATTTGAGCGGTTGTAATTACTACATCGGCTTTAACGATGGCTTTTTCTAACATTTCTTGTTGAAGCGCTTTATATTCTGCGCTTTGTTCAACCGCATAACCGCCTGCACCTTTGTCTTCTACAGCACCTGGAACTTCAATAAATTTTCCGCCAACGCTTGCAACTTGTTCTTTTACCGATGGTCGGGTATCGAAGGCTTCAATAACTGCCCCTAAGCGTTTTGCGGTTGCAATGGCTTGTAAACCAGCTACGCCTGCGCCAATTACCAATACTTTTGCAGGTGCAATGGTTCCGGCTGCCGTCATAAACATGGGGAAGGACCTAGGTAAATTCGCTGCTGCGGTTAAAACGGCCTTGTAGCCAGCTAAAGAACTTTGACTGCTCAAAATATCCATCGATTGGGCTCGGGTAATTCTGGGTATGCTCTCCAAACTGAATAAGGTAATTCCAGTTCCTGCCAAGGGTTCAAGGCTCGCTTTGTTAAAAAGTGGGCCATAATTTCCGAGCAAAACGGTTTTAGGTTTTAGCATTCTAATTTCATCGTCTGTAAGCGCTTGAAGGCGAAAGAGCATTTCTGATTTCTCTAAAATCTCTGCCTTAGTGGTGATTTTTCCACCTGCCTCTTGATACATTTGGTCTGACTGAAAAGCCAATGCTCCGGCTCCGTTTTCTATTAAAACCTCATTGCCTTCGGCCACAAATTTCTTTACTTGTGCGGCAATTGCGAGCACTCTGGTGTCTGGGCTAGGCTCCTTTAAAATTCCGATTACCATAAATTATTTTTAGGCATTGTTGTTTTTTAAGATTGAATGTTTTGCAGCGCTGAAAAGTTAAGGTAAAACCCTCTCCTAAGGTAAATGTTTTACGCAACCTAGCCAAATTCCTGCTTTTGTAGCGAGAATTAATTCATCAAAAATTCGCTTCCAATCTTTCTAACTGCGCATCAATTTTCTTAAAGTCTTCTAGAATTATTCCATCTGCTTCCGAAAGTGCTAGGCAATGAAATCGGTTTTTCGTCTCCTTGTACGTTACGTTTACAAAGCTTCTCAATTCAACCACTTTTGCGAGCATTAAAACTTGTTGCAAAATAGTAGCGCTTAATCCGCTTGGTAGAATTATACCTAGGAATCCTTGTTTTTTACATTGAATAATTTGTTTGCTGAGCAATTCATTTTCAATGGTATCAATTTGGAAAAAGCAATTGTTTTCCATAACCGTATTTGTAATTAAAAAATGAGCTTCTTTTGGAGCTTTTATTTTGTTTTCTGGTTGATAGCCTTCAATTTTCAAACGATCAAACAGCGCTATCTGAGCTTTAGGAGATAGAATTTTTATGGCAACTTTCTCATCTGCTACATCCGTAATAATGCCATTCCAAGAGCTGCCAGAAACCCTACTTCCAATAATCAATTCTTTTGTTTTAGCTATTGGCACCAAGATTTGGTTATGCTCAGTAATTTCGTTTACGAGTTCCAAAACATCATCTTGAAACATTTTTAAATTGGTTAGCGGTTGCTTTATTTCGCCTAAAGTTATTTCATCTAAAAAAACATCTTGGTCTGACAGAAATCTAACCGTAGTATTTCCAATTAAAGTGGTTTGTTTTTTAATTTGAATGGAAAAACCTGTTTCACTTACAGTAAGCACCTTACATTTTCTTACTTTCCCCAATCCATCGGTAAACGAAATCTTTGTGCCAGGCAAAAGGTGTTTTACATCTCCTAAATATGGAATTACATTTTTTTCTAAACTCAATTCGGCGCTGAGTTTCTTGAAATGGATAATTTCTTGTTCGTTGTTTTTAGCAAACTCAATATAATTTAATGGCGCAAGGCCCTCAACATAAGCAAATTTTAAGCGGCAATCTACCATTTGTTGTATTTCCAAATGAGTATCTTCCGAAGCTCTGATCAGCATTTGTTCTACATGCTGGTTGTAGGCCGCATTGGGGGTAGCCGAAAAAACAAACCCATTTATGCCAAGCTCTGCGGCTTCCTCAACCAAATATGGATTTTTTATATGCTCTTGCTTTAAGATTGCAAAAAAATATTTGCCCGAGGTGGTTTTATTCGCTTGAAAACTCAACCCTTCAACAATACTTTGAAGCAAATTTGTAACCCCAGCTTCAACAAATGCTTTTGTAGATGGCCAATATTCTGGTACTGATATTTTTCCCTTTCGCCATTCTAAGTAGCTTAAATATTGGAGTGCTTTGATTTCTGCCTCGTGAAATTGGTTTGGATTGAAATATTGGGTTTCATTCTCAATAAATTCTAAGGCATTATGAGCAAATTCTTTCATTATTTAAAAACAAAGTTTGGATGTAAATTTAGGTGTATCGCTTTTTCTAAAGCATAGTTTTGTGTTACCTTTTCATTTTTTGCTGCTAATTTTCTTAAATAATGTTGCTCAACTTAAAACTTTCACACAAAAAAGCCCCATTTTTTATTTCACCTTTGTGAAACCGCCTAAAAATGGTATTATTGAATTGTTAACTGAACTTTTATGCCGATTATAGTTGCCGATAGTGGATCTACCAAAACAGACTGGTGTATCCTTGGAAAAGGAGAGCCGATGTTTTTCCAAACCATGGGTTTCAACCCTTTCTTTCATTCTGAGCAAACCATTACCGATGCCTTAGAGCGAAATCATGATTTTCTAGAAAAAGGTGAAGATGCAACCGAAATATTCTTTTACGGTGCAGGTTGCTCTAGCGAAGAAAGAAACCGAATTGTTGCTCGTGCGTTGAAAGTGGTTTTTCCGAAAGCAAAAATCATGGTAGATCACGACATAAAAGGTGCGGCAATTGCTACTTGCGGCAACGAAAAGGGCATAACCTGTATTTTGGGCACGGGTAGTAACGCTTGCTATTACGATGGCGATAAAATATCGCAAGTTGTTCCCGCTCTTGGTTACATTTTGGGCGATGAAGGCAGCGGAAGCTATTATGGAAAATTGCTTTTGAGCAACTTTTTATACAAATTACTTCCTGCAGATTTGCACGAAGCTTTCGTTGAAAAATATGGCTTAACGAAGGAAGATATTTTTCACCATGTGCATTCTCAACCTTACCCTAATGTTTATCTGGCGTCTTTTGCTAAGTTTTTAGGCAAGAATCCGGAACATCCATATGTTAGAGAAATGGTTGCTGAGGGCACCCGCAAGTTTTTAAATATTCATGTAACGAGATATCCAGATTTAGCTGGTACCAAAGTACATTTTGTGGGCTCTATTGCCTATAACTTTCAAGATGTGGTTACAGAAGAATGCGAAAAATTGGGCATCACCGTTGGGAAATTCTTCAAACAACCCATCCATGGGCTGGCAGAATTTTATCAGGAAATGGCAGTTTAGTAGCTTTATGCGTAAAATCATCACCCAAAAACATTTTTCTTTTTTTGTTATAGACGATGTTTTGCCTGCTAGTTATTCTGAAAACAAGGATAGTATATTTTTTAACCACATAGATTAAGATAGGTTTTTTCTCTTTTGATATGTGCCTTCTCTGTTAAAATTAAAACCGGACTCTTTGAGAGCTTCTAAACCACAGAGCAAAAGAGATTAAACGGAGGTCGCAGAGAGTTACTGCCGTCTTTCTCTATGTTCTATGTTGTTAATGGTTTAAATTTTAGATTTTCAGCAGGCCCTAGTTAAATAATTTCAAACCTGAAGTTCGAATACATAAGCATGGTTTTATGACCTTTAATCCTAATTTCTCCTCAAAAGGATTATTTTTGCGAGCAAATTCATTTCTTACATGCAAAATCCAACGCCATACCAGCCCAAAAATCATATTCGTCTTGTAACTGCCGCTTCACTTTTCGATGGCCACGATGCTGCTATCAACATTATGCGCAGAATTTTACAGTCGTCTGGTGCTGAGGTAATCCATCTTGGTCATAACAGATCTGCCAACGAAATTGTAGATTGTGCCATTCAAGAAGATGCGCAAGCAATTGCCATAACCTCTTACCAAGGTGGTCACGTGGAATTTTTTAAATACATGTACGATTTGCTGCAAGAGCGTAATTGCGGACATATTAAGCTTTTTGGGGGTGGCGGCGGAACCATTTTGCCAACCGAAATTGAAGAATTGCAGGCGTATGGAATCTGCAGAATTTATTCTCCAGACGATGGCCGCTCAATGGGTTTGCAAGGCATGATTAACAACCTTTTGGAGCAATGCGATTTCCCAACCGGAAATGTTTTGCCGAAAGACATCAGCGCAGTTAGAGATCAAAATCCGATCGTTGTGGCACAATTAATTTCTGCGGCAGAGAATTATCCAGAAACTTTTGCATCGGTAAGAACTGAACTGGAAAAGTTAATTGAACAGCAAAAATCAGAAAAAGTAGTTCCTATTTTAGGAATTACCGGAACAGGTGGTGCAGGTAAATCTTCTTTGGTAGACGAGCTAATCCGCAGGTTTTTATTAGATTTTACCGATAAAAAAATTGCCATTATCTCGGTAGATCCATCGAAAAGAAAAACGGGTGGCGCTCTTTTGGGCGATAGAATCCGCATGAATTCACTCAGCCCAGAAATAGCAAAAGGAAGAGTTTATATGCGTTCATTGGCAACTCGTCAGAGTAATTTGGCACTAAGTAAATATGTTCAAGATGCGGTAGATGTGGTTAAAGCTGCTGCCTTCGATTTAATAATTCTCGAAACATCGGGCATCGGCCAAAGTGATACCGAAATTATTGAGCACAGCAACTTGAGTTTGTATGTTATGACCCCGGAGTATGGCGCTGCAACCCAGCTTGAGAAAATAGACATGTTAGATTTTGCCGACCTCATCGCCCTAAATAAATTCGATAAACGTGGTGCTTTAGATGCCTTGAGAGATGTGCAAAAGCAGTTTCAGCGCAACCACCAATTGTGGGATCAACGTCCAGACACCATGCCCGTTTTCGGAACCATTGCGTCACAGTTTAACGATCCAGGTATGAATCGCCTCTACAAAGCGGTTATGGATAAAATCGTAGAGAAAACAGATGCACCGCTGCTAACGAATTTAGAAATCAGCGATCGGATGTCGGAGAAGATTTACATCATTCCCCCACAAAGAACCCGTTACTTGAGCGAAATCTCAGAAAACAATAGAAAATACGACCAAACAGTTAATAGTCAGGCAGATATAGCGCAAAAATTGTATTCCATTTACACTACAACCTTGTTGTTAGATGGGCCCGATTTATTGAATACCGATGCTTATGTGGAAGACCCACAGATCGACAGGAACAATCCAGATCAAGCAACTTTGTTTACGCTGATTAGAAAATACAGAATGCTTTTGCGTGAATTAGATCCTAAAAACTGGGAGCTCATTCGCAATTGGGAGAAGAAAAAACTCAACTACACGGGAGATGCGTACACGTATTACGTGCGTGGAAAATCCATTCAAGTGGAAACCTATACCCAAAGTCTTTCAAACCTGAAAATTCCGAAAGTTGCCTTGCCAAAATACAAAGCTTGGGGTGATGTTTTACGCTGGAATCTTCAGGAAAATGTTCCAGGTGAGTTTCCTTACACGGCTGGCGTATTCCCTTTCAAACGTGAGGGCGAAGATCCAACCCGTATGTTTGCGGGCGAAGGCGGTCCGGAGAGAACCAACAAGCGCTTCCATTATGTATCGCACGGATTGCCAGCCAAAAGACTTTCAACGGCTTTCGATAGCGTAACACTTTACGGAAACGATCCAGATTACAGACCAGATATTTATGGAAAAATTGGTAATTCTGGTGTTTCAGTTTGCTGCTTAGACGATGCTAAGAAGTTGTATTCGGGCTTCGATTTATGCAATCCTGCAACCTCAGTTTCCATGACCATTAACGGTCCTGCGCCTATGTTGCTGGCCTATTTTATGAATGCTGCTATCGATCAACAATGCGAAAAGTACATCCGCAAAAATGGTTTAGAGGCCTTGGTTGAAGAAAAATTGCATGCGCTTTACGAGGCAAAAGGCTTGAAAAGACCTGTTTATAAAAGCGATGACGGCAAATTGCCAGAAGGTAACGATGGCTTGGGTTTAATGCTTTTGGGCATAACGGGCGATCAGATTTTGCCAGCACACGTTTATGAGCAGATAAAAGCAGAAACACTTTCATCGGCAAGAGGTACGGTGCAAGCAGATATTCTGAAGGAAGATCAAGCGCAAAACACTTGTATTTTTAGTACAGAATTTTCTTTGCGCTTAATGGGCGATGTGCAGCAGTTCTTTATCGACAAAAATGTAAGAAATTTCTATTCGGTTTCTATCTCGGGTTACCACATTGCAGAAGCCGGTGCCAACCCGATTTCCCAACTGGCTTTC
>DAIRTB010000104.1:0-7319 GCA_036804105.1 Bacteroidota bacterium
TTTCTGGTGTGTCTACAAATACCCGAACAGCTAAATTTATGCGATTAATTCCCTTCGCTTTAAGTTGCTTTTTGATGTCTTTTAGTTGATAAGGTAGCACCTCAATTACTTCAAAACATTTACCTGGAAAATTAGTAAGCGCTTCATCACCAGTAAGATAACCTGAATTCTGGTTGATTGGATTCAGTTGAAACTGAGATGCCAACTGTTTATGAAGGTTTGTTTTGTAAATACTTGGAGAGGGCTCAAAAACATACTTTGCAATTGGTGCGATTAAAGGAATTGAATCAATAAAGGAATTCCCTTCAATTACGATTGCAGAAACTTCATCCAATTCATGGGCAAAAAATAATGGCTCACCTTTTGAATCAGATTTAAAGTAAAGCAAGATTTCTTTTAATTCATTCTTGAGGGAAATCGCATGAATTTCTGAAAGGTTTTTTAGATTTTGAACTATTGATCGGAGATCTTCCATTGGCGATGCCTTAACCAAAATAGAACAATTTGGAGACAACCATTTTTCTATAATTTCAATCGCATTTGGGGTGCTTTCAGATAATTCGTTAATTCTATTTTTCTCTGGTCTACGATCTGGATCTACATACACCAAAATTTCTTCTGCTCCAATTTCAACTTTTTAAAATTGTATTGAAGCAATTCAAACTTCTCAATATCTGGTTCTAAAGCTGTAAGAAACTCTGCGGATTTTCCAAAAGCCCAAGCATCAACACCCATACCTGCGCTTAGGTCTACTACATTCTTTTTACCGAATAAACTAGCCTTGTAAAGTGCAATACGCTCAGAACTTGCTTGTTCAACGGCTACTGGATGAAAAAAACATTTACTTACTACCCAAGCGGGCATTTTTTTTTCAGCTTTTTTTCGAAGGGAAATTTGCTTAACAATGCCCTTTATGTCTAAATCTTTATGCTTTGCAAATTTTAAAATGAGGGCTTCGAGGTTTTCATGCTCATTTTTTTGCATAAATTCCTGTATTGCAGGGTTTTCAAACCATCTGGGTATAACATTTTGAGACATTTATTCGTTGTTTAGAAATTGAATCCTTTTTAGTAGCTTTGAGGATTGAACCTAAATCGGATTTCAGCTGTAAATTTATTCTATTAATATAACGCAAAATGAGAAAAGTTTTGATAATTGGCGCTTTAGCATTAGCAGCCGTTTTCGCTTCGTGTAACAGAAATGTTTGTCCTGGTGTTGGTCAGGTAGAAGCTCCGCAAAAAGTACATGGATAGTTGGCAAGAATTAACCTCGGTTGACGAGATTGATCAACTAGTTATTGAGTCTGAAACCAAACCGGTTTTAATCTTCAAACATTCTAACAGGTGTTCTATTAGTGCTGCTGCTTGGAACAGAGTAGAAACTAGATCAAAAGAGCTTTCTGAAGAAATGACTTTGAAATTTGTAGACGTTATTAACTACAGAAATGTTAGCAATGGCGTATCGATGAAGTTTAGAGTACCACACGAGTCTCCTCAAGTGCTAATTATTAAAAATGGAATATGCACTTTCGACGATTCGCATCTAGCAATTCGAGCAGATGTTTTACTTAAGAAAGCCACTCAATAAGTGGCTTTTTTCTTTTACTCGAAAATAAACTAAAAATTTGACAAAAAATTAACCGAATAAAACCTTTTTGGTCTCCAATATCGTTGTAATTCTGTGTAACTTTATCAGTTGCTTTAAATGAAGAATCTAATATTTTATTTCTTTCTCACTTTGTTACTGCCTTTTCAGCAGTTAAGCGCCCAAGAATTGTGGGATGCACCTCCTATATTGTACAAAAATCATTTTACTGTTGGCCTAGGCTTACACAATCATGGCTGGATGCTTACGGGTAGATATGGAATCCACAAATCAGTAGAAAGAAATATTATTTTCGAATCAGACTTAGCAAGAATTCGTCACCCAAAAGAAGTACGCTTGGTTAATCCTCAATTTGATAACAATAAACCATTTGTCTTCGGTAAAGACAACGATTTTTACAATCTTCGGTTAGGAGTTGGCTACCAAAAAATGATTTTTGAAAAAGGAGAAAAAAATGGCTTAGAAATTAGATACACGCTAAGTGGTGGTTTAAGCTCTGGATTATTAAAGCCTGTTTATTACGATATTTTGGTAAGAAATTCTGCTGGAAGTGGCGGTTTTTCAATAAATCAAGAGCGATTCGACCCCGAAAAACATTCTGAAGAAGCTATTGCAGGAGGAGCTAAGTGGGAAAAAGGTTTAGATGAATTAAGTTATTTGCCTGGAGTTTATGGCAAAATAGGCATATTGTTTGAATGGAGCAACTACGATGAAGATCTTAAACAAGTAGAAGCAGGCTTTATTTTAGATGCATTTCCAAAGAATGTTCCGATATTCGTGGTTGGAAATAACCAAAGGTTGTTCGCTAATTTTTACATAGCGTTTCAATTAGGTAGAAGGTGGTAGATGGAAATAGGTACTAAGAACGAGACAATTGCCAGAGTAAAAAAACCAGACTGGCTCAAAGTAAAATTGCCCACTGGCAAAGAATACGCTCAAGTAAGAAAAATTGTAGATCATTATAAACTTCATACCATTTGCGAGAGTGGTAATTGCCCAAATATGGGCGAATGTTGGGGTTCTGGCACAGCAACCTTTATGATTTTGGGTAATGTATGCACTCGAGGTTGTAATTTCTGCGCAGTGGCAACAGGAAAACCAACTGAACTGGATTTAGAAGAACCTTTCAGAGTGGCAGAGGCAGTAAAATTAATGAAAGTTAAACACTGCGTTTTAACATCAGTAAATAGAGACGAGCTTAAGGATAATGGAGCTGGAGTTTGGGCTGCCACAATTAGAGAAGTTAAAAAATTAAATCCTACCACAACCATAGAAACCCTAATTCCAGATGTAAAATCGAATTGGGAGGCACTGGAAACCATACTTGCAGAAAGGCCAGAAGTTGTTTCTCATAACATGGAAACGGTGGAGCGCTTATACCGTAAAGTTCGTCCTCAAGCGAAATATGAACGCAGTTTAGAGCAAATACAACGAACTAAAAATTACGGCTTAAGAACCAAATCTGGCATTATGGTAGGTTTGGGAGAACAGCCTGAAGAAGTTTTTAGCATAATGGACGATTTGGTTTCACATGGTTGCGATGTGCTTACTATTGGTCAATACTTACAGCCAACCAAAATGCACCTTCAGGTTGAAGAATTTGTGAGCCCGCTACTTTTTGCTGAGTACAAAGCGGTTGGATTAGAGAAAGGTTTTAAGTTTGTAGAAAGCGGACCTCTTGTAAGATCTTCTTACCATGCAGAGCGACACCTTTAGGCGCTTCTCTAAAAGAAAAGCATCAGAAGAAACTCTTGGAGGCGTAATAAACAACCTAATTGATGCTTATAAATTACGGGGCAAACTTGATGAGATTGCTGTTGTAAACCATTTACACGAAATGTTTCCCCCTGTAATTAGCAAAGAGTTTGCTTTTATTAGACTAAGTGGCGAAAACTTAGAAATTAGAATTACCTCCCCTTTAGTAAAGCAAGAATTTAGAGTCGGTCAAACAGCTATTTTAGAACAACTCAACCAGAAATTGGGTAGAGAACGAATCAAACAACTTATTCTAATATAGTAGCTTTAGACTGATTGCATTACGGTTCTAAAAACCACAAACTTTTCACCATAACGTTCAGTAACTTCGGCCTTTAAAGCTGGAGCATGGTTTTGGATGTAGTTTTCCAAATCTGCAATTTCCTTGCACAAATATTGAAAGGAGTAACTTTCGCCTGATTCTGGAATTGGATTTACAATATGGTAAATAAAATTCTGAACAAAACAACCTGTTGCCATAACGCCTGGAACGTGTTTAGTTTTCATCCATTCTAGCCATTCGTCGTGAATGTCTAAATCTACATTAACGGTTACATTGTATAAAATCATAAATTTTGGTCTCCTCTCAAGGTTCTAAATCGTTTACGAGCTTCCACAGCAAAAGTAGAATTGCTATATTTTAGGAGCAATTGTTCATATAATTTCATTGCATTTTCTAGCTCCCCAATTCGCTCTTTAATGCTGGCCATATTAAAAAGTGCGTGATCAGCGAGAATATCATCAGGAAAAAGCTCTAAAATTTTAGAATACCATGAGAATGCTTCATTCCAATTTCTTTGTTTCTCTGCCATTTTGCCTTTCTGAAACCATACTTCATCGGTTAAAACATGGTTTGGAAATAATGTTAGCAGGCTGTCGTAAACTTTTATAGATTGTTCAAATTGATTTCTGAAAGCTAATAACATACCTTCAGCAAAAATAGTAAGTGGCACTTCAGTGGTATCTAAACCGAGGTTGTCTTGAATTAACAAACTCAGTTCTATAGCATCGTTCGATATCATTTCTTGCGTTGCACCTTTCAAAATATCTAATTGAGCTTGAGCCCATTCGAATTCAGATCTAAAAAACGATAAGCGTGCGTTTCTGTATTTTGCCTCTCTTGCAATCGCATCTTGTTTAAAATCCTGATCTACTTGTCCGTATAATAAAGAGGGCTCCCATAGATCTCCTTCTAGAAGATAAACATCCCCCAAGGTAAGTTTTAGCTCTGCTCTTCCACGCTCGGGCACACCTTTTATTTCAAGTGCTTTTTCTAAACCATTAGCTGCTTCATCAAGATTGTTTAAGTAGAATGCTTGCAATTCAGAAAGCTCCTTTTGAACCATGATAGATCCAGCATTTAATCCGAAATCTTGAAGGTATTTTTTGTACTCCGCCTCTAATTTTTTAAATTCTGCAATGTTCCAACCTAAGTCGTGTTCAATTTTTGCTTTTCTAGCTTGGGTAATTTCACGCCTAGCAGTAGGATAAAAAGCGAGATTTGGACCTTTTGCAATTACATAATCATACATTTCTATAGCAGCATCAAATGCGTTATTTTCTACGGCTGTTCCGGCTAAAGTAAGAATTCGGTTGCCATTATTTTCCATACGTTTATCTAATGCTTTAGATTGGATAAAAGCTGCTCCAAAATCTTTTTTCTGAACAAAAAACCAAATTAACAAATCTTGATGATAGAATTTATCTGGATTTTCCTGTGCACGTTTTAGTAACTCAACCCTTAAATCATCATAATCTTTTTCTTCCAATTGAGCCTGTAAGGCATTTTGGACAAAGGTTATCTGGCTCGGATCAATCTCCACAAGATCAAAAAGGCTATTTATAAATCCTGCGTTATCGTTTAACTGCTCATATAGCGCTGAAATGGTAAAGTAAAAATCTATTTGTCTTGGGAAATTAGATTGCCCCATTTGGGCTAATTTAAGAGCAGCATTAAATTCTTGCCTAATTTTCAACTCCTCAATAATGGTTTGGTAAAGCGTAAAATCTTTGGGCAAGCTGTTAATAACTCCATTTAATTCATCGTCGGCCTTTTTGGTATCGCCCATTAAACGTAGGGTTTGGGCTAAATCTAAACGGTATCCATAGAACCCCTTACTGCGCTTTTTAAGGTCGGAGGTTATTTTTTTTGCTCTGTCGTAATTCTTTATTTCCAAAAGTGTTTTGAAATACGCTTTGTAATAAGTGTCGTTTTCGGGGTTTTTAGCAAACAATTTTTCAAACACCTCTTCAGCTTTTTCTAGCTCGCCATTGTTTAAATATTCCATACCAAGTTGATAAGAATTCTGGCCTTTGGCTTGATTTGATCCCCAAATCAATAGAAAAAGTAAGCTAAATATTTTCAAGTATTGCATTGATGCAAGTTTAATGTTTATTCTGAACACTTTTAACGTGTTCAATCATAAAAACGTTGACATTTGAGTCATAAACTTCCTTAAAGTTCCTAACAAATTTTAGAAAATATCTTTTATTAACCTATTTACTCCGCTAATGCCTCCAATAATGGATAAAATTGCTCAAGGTCTATTATGCCAGGCTTTTCTTCGTCTACTGAGTTGAAGCAAATTCCATGCGGATTTAAAGTTTCAAGCATTTCATTTGCACTTTCTGGGCTGAAGGAGAAAGCTATCCAAACTTCGTAGCTTTCGCAAAGCGTTCTAATGGTGTGCAGCGTTTGGTGATTCTGCTTTAGGCTTTCCCAACTTTGTCTGCTGCTTAAAATAATCTGATCTGCAATACCCAACCAAGAAATTACCAACTTTTCATTTTCCAAAAGTTTTTCTAGAACGATTTCTACCAGAATATTTTGCTCCATTTGAGCCAATTTTTCTTGAGTAAAAGTTAGGGGTAACTCAACATTACTTAGCGAAAACCTTTCTGAGGTATCGTTGATTACATCCGAAATTTCTGTATTGAATGTTCCTAAAACATCGTTAAAACTCAGCCAACCAATTATTTCGCCAATTTTTTCTATTCCTGGATGATGTTCTGAGCTGCTATCAAAATCGAATCCTAGTAAATCGAAATCAAACCCTGCTGCAAAACGAGCCGCTGAAAGGTTGCGGATGTTTCGAAAAAAAATCTTACTCTTGTATGCCATAAACGATGCAAAATAACACAAGAAAAAACGATTTTTTCGAAATGGTTTGGCAAGTTGTGCTGCTAATTCCTCATGGGAGGGTAAGCAGTTACGGCGCAATTGCCAAATATTTGGGCTCGGCTGGAAGCTCTAGAATGGTAGGTTATGCCATGAATGCAGCCCATGCTGCCGATCCTTCCATTCCCGCTCACAGAGTTGTAAATCGCAATGGTTTACTAACAGGGAAGCATCATTTTGCTACGCCAACTTTAATGGAAGAACTCCTTTTAGCAGAAAATATTTTGGTAAAAGATAATCAAGTACAAGATTTCGAAAAGCTTTTTTGGGATCCGATGAAGGAATTATTGCACTAGTTTTTAGGATTTTGATTCGCTTCCTTAAAATCTACTTTTTAAATCCATTCGCTCATGCAAGATTCTGACAATTTCAATTTCTTCATTTGATAGGAACTTGTAAAATATTACGTGCTTACCTGATTTCAAGCCGTATAAATCATTCATTAAACTCTTGTATTCTTTCCCTAAATTCGGATTTTGACCTATCATTTGGCAAACCAATTTTATTGAAAAATAAAAAAGATTGAGACAATTGTTGAACACAAAAGTTAAAAATCCAACAAATTTTCGCGGGAACTTTTTAATCGTTAAGTTTGAAATTTTGTCAAGTCCTGGTGATTTCCGGACTTTGAGATATCGGATTATCTCAAGAACCTCAGATTCTTTCACCAACTCAGATTGAGGAAACGAACTTTTATTTGCTGTGATAGTTTTTACTGACTTTTTGACAATTTTTTCTTTCTTAGATTTCATTAGACTAGTCGTCTGGTGACATCTGAGAA
>DAIRTB010000105.1:0-7296 GCA_036804105.1 Bacteroidota bacterium
CGCAGGGTTTCTTGTAGGTACTGGAGCTGCTACGGCAGGGACACTTGGATTACCACCTGCTGCGTTAAAGGTAATGTTGTCGAAATAGCAAATGTTGTTTTGGCCTCTTCCAGCTAAGTTAAAATCTGGAAAAACTACGATTTGATCGTATTGACCCTCAGCTGATGGAGGGTTTGGGAAAGCAGAGAAATCGAACGTTAATTCTTCCCACTGATTGATTAAAGTGTTAGGTATTTTTATTTCTGGTTGTGCCCAGCCCGAAGCAGCTACCAATTTAATGCCTACATCACTAATTACAGGTTTATAAACCATAATTTTGATGATTGAATTTGACGCACTTAATACAAAAGGGCCTAAGTCTGTTGTGCCATGTGCAGATTCGCAACCTGCCCATGGATTTCCGGTTGACAATGCTTCAAACCTAGCAACGGTTGCAGAGGTGTTAATTCCTGTTGCACTTGGGTTAGCAACAAAAGTTAATGGAGGGTTTGTTGGCAAATTTTCGAAAACAGTCCAAGTCCAGTTAGCACCTTGGCCTCCTGTCTCGAAATTAATGGGTGCGTTCTGAGCAAAGCTCATTGATGCGGCCAAAAGACCCATCAGAAAAAAAGTAAACTTCTTCATAATGAAATTGATTAATGGTTAAAATATGTTTGTTAAAATTGTTTCTTGTTTTAAAAATTGTGTTAAGTTAGTTAACAGTGTATTTGTATTTATGTTTTGCGTTCATAATCAAAGAAAAAATTAATTTTTTCCTTAAGTAAATTTAAGCTTTTTTCTTCAACTTTTCTGTTTTAAATATTACACGCTAGACGTATTCTTTTACAAATTTCAATGCTTCTGTTTTATCCCAGATTCCCCAGTGTGCGCCTACATCTCCTTCTGGGCCAACTTTCCAAGATTCGTCAAAAGAAGAGAAATAATATACCTCAATGTTCTCGTCGTGTGCCCAAAGTTGGGTATTGATAAAATATTTCATGGCATTTTGTTCGGAAGGAATTGCAGCACCCAAAGCCTTGCCATTGCTAGGCCAACCGGTTTCAGTTATCACTACTTTTCTGCCATTTGCTACACCAACAACTCGGTAGTACATATCTTTCATATGCGCAAGCGAATGGTTAAAAGAAGTGCCTTCCCAGTACGGATAGCAATTGCAAAGAAGGATATCGCAGCTTGCCGTTATTTCTGGTCTAGTTACAAACTCATAATAGGCATCAACATAACCAACAGGAACATTGGGAATTGCCGCCTTTACCCTTGTTATGTATGCTAACAATTCAGCTTCGGTAAGATCTTTTCTATATAAAACTTCGTTCCCAACAGCTGCAATGTCAACATATCCTTCTTGCGCTAATTGTATGAGGTTATTAATTTCAACCTCATTTTTTTCTTTATCTGCCCCCAACCAAGCTCCAACTAAGGTTGTAAGTCCCATTTCCTTAGCAATTTTGGGTATAAGTTCATTTCCTTCAGTACAAGAAAAAGATCTTATGCTTTTGGTGTGGCGTTTCAATATCTGCAACCTTCTGCGGATTTGTGTTTCCGTAAGGGTATCTCCTGGTTGTTGGCCTTCTTCATAAGGACTAATGCAAAAGCCATGAACCCCTGCGTACAACACTTCCAAGAAAAGGTCTTTGTTCTCGTTTTCCGTGTTGTTTTCGGTATAGCTAATGCCGTTTTCGTAGCTTACACCTTTATTATTTTTAAATATTTCTGATCTAAAAGACATACTCGTTTATTTTTTGTTTTTGGATATGGTTATAATTCGCCTCTTCTGCTTACCAATTCGGCTTTAATTTCTTTTGCTCTTTCTTCATTCAAATTGTAATTAATCATAATCCAAATGGCCAGTGCGGCTGTTACAGATGGAATTACAATGTCTACAATTCTTAAGTTATACATGGTTTCAGCAGATTGCTGTGCCAGTTTTTGGTCGAACCCAACAAATTTTAAGGCAAAACCTCCTATAGCAAGCGCAACAGCTTGCCCCAATTTTACCATCCACCAGTAAACAGCTCCGAAAGTTCCTTCTCTTCTTGGCATTCCGTTTCTTAGTTCATCTAAATCGCAAACATCTGCGGTCATAGACATCATTAAGGTAAATAAACCTCCAAGACCAAAAGCCATTAGTGGTACGGGCATAAAAACCAAGAGAGGATATTCGGGATTAAATCCCCACCATTTCAGAATGTAACCGATTATTGAGATTACGGTTGAGATTATAAATGCTCTTCTTTTGCCGAATTTATTTGCTAAAGCTGTAACAATTGGAATTACCACAAAGGCGGTCATAATTGCACTTATCGTTGCAAACCAAGCAGGTAAATGGCCAGCGTCGGCATAACTTCCATTGTACATGTAAAACACGATTATAAAAAAGCTGAAGGAAGATACCATTTGAAATCCGTTGAAAACCAAGAAAGTAGCTCCACACAAACGCATAAATGGTTCGTTTTTGGTCATGTTCTTCATGTCTCTAATCAACTTTTTTACGTTAGATGCAATGTTTTTAAAGGTTATTGCCGATCTATTCTCAATTTGAGATGAATCTATGCCTTTACAGAAAATAGCTGGCATCAATCCAAGCACAACGCAACATCCACCAACAACCATGGAAAGTTGTCTAACCCCCTGTGCTTGAGTTTCAAATAAACTTACATCAGCAATTAAAACCCAAAACCAAGGTACCACCATCCAGGCTATCTGACCGATGGTTTGAGAGAATCCCATTAAGCGGGTTCTTTCTTTGTAATCGCTGGTCATCTCATATCCCAAACCAATTAAGGGTGTTGAGAAAATGGTATTTGCGAAAATGAAAAGAATAGAAAAAGTAAGGAAGTACCAAAAATTGAACGCAACTCCATTTGCCTCATACAATTGCCATTGAACTGCAAATAGTATTCCGCAAAGTATGGCTCCGGCAAAAATATAGGGTCTTCTTCTTCCCCAACGGCTGTTGGTATTGTCTGAAATAAAGCCCATAATAGGATCGGATAAAGCATCAAAAAAACGAGGTATGGCAGCAAGTAATCCTGCAAGTGCCGGATCCATTCCAAAAGCGGTTAACAAGAAGAATGAAAACACACCCAGTGCTCCAGGTAATAAATTGTTTACCAAGTGACCTGCGCCAAATGCTGCTTTTTGTAAGATTGGAATTCTGTGGTTGGTTGCTTTAGGTTCGTTCAACATATCTACCTTTTTACGCTTTTATTTTTGTTTTGGGATGAATAATCAATGTTTGTATCGCTTTGGCATTTATAGTGAAATGCACAAGTTCTTCTGCCAATTTTAGCGCTACAGCTTTTTCCTTTTCTTGGGGATTGAATAAAACTACTGCAATACTTCCATCTGGATTTTCTACAGCGGTAACTTGCAATTCGGGGTCTGAAACTTGAAAACCTATTCTTATGGCTCCAGGTCTAATAAATTTACTGAAATGAGCCAGGGTATAATACAAGGGTGTGTAATAAATCTCTTGTGTTGTGGTATCTACGATTACAGGCGCATTGCACCAGTTTTTGGCCCAGTTTGGTCCACCTTGTTTGTCTAAAACCATGTTCCAATCAATCCAACCATCCACCCAATTATTTAGACAGCCAATAATATCGCCAGCATATCTGAAAACGGGAACATATTTTGGGTGAAGGTATTTCAAATCGGCTGGCGCCCAATCCCAACCCCAATCTTTGGCTTCCTTAGACCAATACCAAGCATCGTTTTGCCAACGGGGCGGTTCTGCATCAATACATGCTTCTGTTTGGATAATGTGTTTTCCGGGCGCTTTTTTATGAACATATTGCAAAGCATCTGGAAAATGATCGTAAGTGCTTGCGTACCAATGAATTGCTGTGCCATCGTAATATTGGTTTTTTACATCAGCGGCAAACATAATATCCACCCATTGTTTCATGGCTTCGTCTCTGTTCTGATCGAATCCGAGAATTTTAATTTCATGCCCATCATTTTTCAATTTGGGGCCAAGGTAATTTTCTACAAAATTTTGCATTTCCTCAGGAGAAAAGTGCATGCTTTCCCAGTTGCTATCGTTGCCCAAAGGCTCGTTTTCGGTGGTGATTCCCCAGATTTTTATTCCTTCTTTTTGGTATGATGTTAGGTATTTCGAAAAATACAGTGCCCAAGTTTCGTAGTATGCCGGTTCAAGTTTACCACCACGCCAGCTGTTGTTGTCTTTCATCCAAGGTGGGGCAGTCCAAGGGGAGGAGATGATTTCAAACCCATCTTTAGATTTTGCTTTTGCTGCTTTAATCATCGGGATTATATCTTTTAAATCTTCCTCAATGCCGAAATTTACAAGTTGCGTATCTCCGGGCAGCATTGCGTAAGCGTAGTTATATGGAGAGAAATCGCAGGAGTTGATGTGTGTTCTGGTTAAGGAATATTTCGCACCAGTTTCGCCGAAATATGCTTCAATTATTTCTTGTTGCTTCTCTGGACTCATTTTTGCCCACAAATTAGCACTGGCTTTGGTAAAAGATCCACCAATTCCAGTTATAGTTTGATATTCTTCCTCAGGCAGAATGCTTACTTTAACGGCCGATTCTCTTTTATTAAATTCGGTAATTTTAGTTAACTTATTTCCTGATTCAGAGGTCTCAAATAAACTTACTTCCATAGATTTTTTTTCGGCACAACCAAACAAACCCAAGCTCATTAAAGCTATTGAGGCAAAAAGAAAAGAAGCAGGTATTAGTCTGGTCATGGTTTAAATTTTATCTTCGGTGTGCTATTTCTTCTTCAGTTGGTGGCACTAAAACAGTTTGCATCATTTTAGTTGTATCGCCACCAAAGGTTTTGGTTATGGGAAATCCACCACGGGTTAATCCTTTAAAAGTGCCATTATCAACCAAATTCCAAATGGCATACTTTGCTTCGCCTTTCAGATTGATTAATCCGAAATGGTTTTCAGAACCTCCAGGGTTGTTGGCATCTTTCCATTGCTCATCAAAAGCTTCGAAATAGAAGCAACTAATGCTGTCTTTGTTGGTCCATTCCCGGATATGGTGATAGTATAGCGCCATTTTATATTCGTCTATAGCTTTTGCACCATTTGGCCCATAAAACTCGTTCGATTGAGTTGCCCAACCCGTTTCTCCGATGTGTACAGGCTTGTTAACTCCTATCGATTTCATGTATTTTACCACATTTGCGTATTGGCTTTGAACATAAGCTTTAGACCTCAACATGGCTGCATCCACTTTTTCTTTATCTGTTAATGAATCTTCGAATGCTCTTACACCCCAAAAAACTGGGTGGTAGTGCGTGTCGTGCATCGGGTAAGTATGCATGGAAATGAAATCGACAGCCTTAATTAAATCGTTAAGTTCTTGTACGTGATATTCTTTATCGCCACCACCCCAAGAGGCGAAATTGTCTGAACTGGTAATCCAAAGATTCTTAGGCAGTTTGCCACCCTTTTTCAGGTCTTGAAGATGGTTAACCCATTTCAAAATAATGTGTGGCTCAACAAAATAACCTGTTGCCCATTTTACCATGGCTTCGTTACCCACGGCAATAATTTTAACAATATCTGGATATTGATTGGCTAAGGCTACTGCACCATTTATTTCTTTTTCGTTTCTTTCGCTTTCCTCATGATGTATTGGATGCTCCATTCTGGCATTTTTACAGTCTATCCATGAGCCCAACATCACGTACATCTCGAAATTAGGATTATCCTTTTTTTCTTCTGAAATAGCTTGCAACAAGCGTTCTGTATCCAAAAGCTCAATATGATAGGTTCTCAGCAACTTTATACCCATTGCATGTAGAATTCTGATATCTTCTTTCAATTCTTCAACAGTTGGGATGGAGTCTCTGGTAAGTTCTCTGAAACTGCCATAACTAATTGCCTGGTACTTTGGATTTCCTAATATTTCTTTTGCGGTTATTTGCATTTTCGATTCTGATTTTGACTGCTGATTGCAAGCATTCACAATAAGGAATATAAAACCTGCCATTAGGATTGGAAACCTTGAGGCTAGTCTTAATAAAACATTTAGAAGTGGTTGCTTTGCCATTTTTTATGCCTGTAAATTTGATTCACCAATAAAAACATAAATCTCTTTTACTTTTCCAGCTCTGTGGAAAAGTGATTCGCAAACCGCTCCATCTAAAATTAAATTGGGCGTGCTAAGTTGAGTGTGATCTGTAAAATGTATTTCTATTCCAATTTTGTTGGCAATTCTATAGATTACAGGTACTTGAAAACGAGTAAATGCCAGTTCATTCGGATTTAAATTAAGTGCAACTTCATCGCTTGAAACATTAATGTAATGAACAGTTTTCTTGTGCTTCAAAAATGCAGATTTTCGAAGCATGGCAGGGTTGAAGCTCAACTTCCCATCCTCAATAAAGGATCCCAATTCTGCAAAACGCACCAGTAAATCTTCTTTCACTTGGCCAGTCATGCCGGGTTGCTGGGCGCCTCTGTGGTAAGGGGTATGCGAGTAAGGATCGGTTGGGAATGCGCCATAAACCTCTGGAGATTTATAAACACCAATACCCAAATCTATCTGATGGAAATGCTCTAAAAGTCTGTCTATATTTAACTTATCCTCTTTTTCTTCAATGGCTTTTGTGCAAACTTCTTGTACAGCTAAATGAAGCTTAGAAACCATATGCCAGTAAATTGAACCTAATCCTTCGTAAGAAAAGAAGGTGCCAGATCTGCCAGTAAATGCTTTATGATTAAAAACTTCCTCGAAAATTGAGCAAATAAGTGCTTGTTCCTCAGCCACTAAAAGGTTGAACTCAGTAAACTTCAGTTGCTCTAGCGCTTCTCTTAAATCGCCTTCGTTACTAAATTTTCCGTTGAAATGATATGCCCCCAAAACATCTTGATTAATAATTTGGGTGTTTTGGCTTTCAAGAAGCTGCATAAGCAACTTAGATTTTTCAACCGAAGCCTTAGGAATTACATTTTTCTCTAAAAATTTTGGAAGTTCCTTATTCGGATACAGCATGTAACTGTGCTGATCTTCTCTGTATAAAGCACTGTCTCTCAATGCATCGAGCAAATTTAGTGCCTCTTCTGTGCTTAAATATCCAGAGCTTAAGGCAGCAACTTGACCTTCTAGCATTTCGCTTAAGTAATCTATACTGATGCCATTTTCTGAAACCGAGATTAAATTGTAGGCATGGTACAAATTATCGTGCCGCTTGTTGGCATCAATGGTATGTTCAAAATATGCTAGTGCAATTTTTGTAAATCGAATTACATCTGCTATATGGAGCACATTTTTTTGTCCACTAAACCCGTTGTGGTAAATATTATTT
>DAIRTB010000106.1:0-1180 GCA_036804105.1 Bacteroidota bacterium
CAACCATAGAGCTTAACACTAAAAAACCAGAAAGGGGTTTAGATGGCCGTTTTTCCATTTCGGTATTGAAAACCGATTGGGTTAATTTAGAAAGACCCAACGAAAGCAATATTTATTCTGCATTACTTTTAGAGCCAGATTTAAAACTTCAGGTAGAACAACCCGCACGTTATTTTTTAGATAATTGTGATGTAGATTCTGCTGGCTTAGAAGTGCTAATGCTCACAGCAGGTTGGAGGAGGAGCAATTGGCGCAGCTTTTTCACCTATTTATCGCATTTAGATTTACCAAGACCTGAGGTAAAAATGGTTTCAGGATACGTAAAAAGTGCGCAAACAGGTAAACCAGAGCGTTATGTTCCCATTTCTGATGAGGATGGAAATAGATTAGCGCTTACTGATGCAAATGGGTATTTCGAAATTAAAACCTTAGATCTATCTACCCCAAAAACAGTTTATGTAGGTAGTAAATTTTTTCAATCAAAATTTGAAGTGGTAGATTACGGCGCCATCTTAGAATTTATTTCGCCAGGTGTAATTGGCTCATATCAAGTGTTTTACAGAACCATTCCTGGAGCAGGTGTTTTAACCGGAACAGTTAGAGATTTATTAACCAAAGAAGTGGTGCCGAACGCAATCGTTTCAGTTTTTAAAGACAGCACCTTACATGCAGTTATAAAAACCGATATCCAAGGGAAATATAAAATTATGATTAACCCCGACGAAAGCATTTTTGTGCGTGTTGTTGCGCCAGGTTTTGGGGTAATTGAGGCTAGAGGAATTGAAATTGATTATGGAAAGGAGTCGGTGGTAAACATCGGCTTACCTACCAAACAAGCTGGAGAAGAAACTTTTTCGTTGGATTACAGATTGCCAATTTCTTCGGTTGATGCCAAGAAAACAAGTGTAGGATTGGCTCAGGAAGTGCCTATTTATTTGGAAAATCAGCTTTTTTACATCAAGCAAAAGCATTATGCTGCACAGGCTTTAAGTGCAGGTGTAGGATTAGGAAGTTATAAAAGTGTATCAGTGAATGGTTCACAAAACACTCCATTTTATTTGATCAATAACCATGTTAACCAATCAAAACAAGTTTATTTAACCAATAGCAATGCCGTTTATCCAAATGTTGAGAAAGAACAATACATCTTTAGCAGTTATGAAATTGAAGATAAATTTTT
>DAIRTB010000106.1:1190-7265 GCA_036804105.1 Bacteroidota bacterium
AATAAAAGAGAAGAGAGAATTAAGACAAATGAAAATTGAAGATAAAAAAACAAAGTTTCATTACAGAGATAGTTTAACTCAGGTTATGGAAATGTCTGGTATTAAATCATTTACCAAGAAGCAGCCTTACCATGTTGCAAAAGAGTTTCCAGCGTTGCAACCCAAAACCGAAGAAACCTATTACCAAAAAGATCAAGGAAATAATCTCTTGTTTTGGAGTGGCGATGTTAGTTTGGTAAATGGTAAAGCTGAAATTCCATTTTATCTTGGAGATAACAAAGGCCATTATCGGGTTTTGGTTGAAGGAATTGGAAGCGATAACATGCCGTACCGCAGATCCTTAACATTCCATACCACTCCACTGTTAGATGTATATGCAAACTGGCCAAAAGAAATAAAAGTTGGCGATACATTAACCATTCCCATTCAATTGGTTAATAATGGAATTCAAAGCAGAAGCATCAAGCCCTATTTAAAATTTGGTAAAGGAATTGAAATTATTGAATTACCTACTGATGTTTTTGTTGTAGAAGGAAATTCTACTACAGAGATTTCGGTTAAACTCGTTGCCAAGCAATATGTGGAAGAAGCAATGATTGTTTTTGGCGCAAAAGGTTTGGGTGTTGATGGCTTTTGTAGTTTTGATTACAGAATTAGTAGAAGATAATCTAGCTTGCTAGTTTTTTTTAGCGCTGAGTAAAACCCAATTTTCAACTTCATGAATTTTGGTAAATTTATCTTGTGCAAGAAGTTTAAGTTCGTTTTTATCAACCAAAAGGTAATCAACGTCTTCTTCAATTTGTGCTTGATTTAACTTTAGGTAAAAATGTTGATGCATAACCTCTTTAGGTTTGCCGTTTCTTAAATCGTCAATATCACAGCCGTAATATTTCTCTACTTTTTCAAGCCAACGGTACATAAAAGTTGGTTTGTGTACAATGGCTGTGTAAGCAATCGCCTGACTCCGTTTTGCCTCACAAGCGAAAGAATTATCAGTTGGGTCGTTTAGAAACAAGGCATCTATTGGGATGTTTGCCTCAATCCACAAATGCATTTCTGTTAAAGCAGTTTTTTTGTAATTTCCTATTTTGTAGCGGGTGCTGAGTCTTTCCGGTAATAAATTTCCGTTGAGTATCAACATCAGCAGAAGAAAAGAGGCAATTGGAAGTGCCAAAACCAAAGTCTTTTCGAAGCGATAACTTATAGGTTTATTTAAATATTTGCTCGCTCTCATCAAAACAATGGTAGAAAACAAAGCAGCATAAATGCTCAGCTTATACAATTGAAAATTACCTAAAAACCAGAGGTGCATTGCGTCGAAAAAAATTATGTTGATAGCTAACAAGCCAAAAATCACCCACAAAATTTTTACAAAAACATCTTTTTGTTTAGTTAGGATGATGGTAGCAATGGAAGCCAAATTGAGCAATATAAATGCAATTCTATCTGCTAACGGAAAATGTTTCCAAAAGAAATGATGAGGATTTCTAACCTCATACATGATTTCTTGATAACTGTAAAGCGATGTTTCAATATGGGTTTCAAACTGCTTAGCAAACATCGGAAAGATCATAATAGATGCGATGGCTAGAAAAATAAATCCAGATAAAAACAGTTGCTTGAAATTGCTGCCCTTTTCTTGCCATAACATACCAAGTGTACTTATAAGCATAATTTGGCAACCATTCATAACATGAAATAGCGCTGTAATTCCCAATACAAGTGCAGCCTTGTAATAATTTTTAGAAAGCATTAAATACATGCCAACTATACCAATGCTTTTGCCAATTACACTGCTAATGAAAATTTGGTAATTTAAGCGAACGCCTCCAACTGTAGCAAAATAGGTGATAAAAAGTATGATTCCAGGTGCTAAAAGTGCCGTAAAAAAGGGAATTCCAGCCAACCTTGCTATTTTTTGAGTGAAGTAAGCCATTGTACTCAAACTCAATAACAACAAGCTGTATATTAATGGGTTAAGTGGAACTATAAATTGTAAATAGTACAACAGCTTTATGTACAAAAACCGAAGTGTAAATTCGTTTTCTGGTGCACTTACGAAATAATCTTCAGGGTATAATGCTGGGTTAAGCAATTTATAAATCTGAGGAAGATGTTCCTCTTGGTCGCCCATATTAAAATGGTAACCATATCTGAAAATGAAGAAACAAGCCCAGAAAAAAGCAGCACTAAGCGCTATAATTTTGCTTCGTTTCACCTGCATACAGCTCCGATTTTAAATGCTTACTTTTTAAGGTGTAGAGCGGACGTTTACGCACATTGTCGTTTATTTTGCCTATGTATTCTCCAATTAAGCCAATACTCAGTAATTGAACGCCACCTAAAAACAAAATGGCAACCATTAAACTTGCCCAGCCCGGCTCGTAATCTTTTATGATGAAACGTGCGAACAAAGCTTGTATAATCAGCAAGAATGAGATTACCGAAATACCTAATCCAGCTAATGTTGCCAAACGCAAAGGGTAGTTGCTAAATGCCGTAATGCCATCCAATCCCATGTTCAACATCTTGATGAACGAATAGCCGCTTTTTCCTTGTGTGCGAGCAGCGCCATCGTACCAAATGGTTTCTGGTTTAAGACCCAGCCAAGCTATTTGTCCACGTAGAAACTTCTGTTTCTCGTCCATGGCGAGAACCTGCTGAAGTGCATTTTTGGTTAGCAACCTAAAATCTGCAGCACCAGGAAGCATTTCTAATCCAGTTATGGTTTTGAAAATGCTGTAGTAGATTTTAGCAAAACGCTTTTTTATAGCAGATTCGCCAATTCTTTCCTTTCGGCAGGCGTAAACCACTTGTGCTTTCGATTGCAAAGCAGTTTCATACAATTGGTTTATTAATTCTGGGGGATGTTGCAAATCGCCATCCAAGGTTACAATGTAATTTCCGGAAGCATATTCCAATCCGGCAGAGACGGCAATTTGATGACCGAAATTTCTACTTAAATTCAGGTAATTGACCCTTGAATTCGTTTCTGCCAATTCCTGAAGCAAAATTTCAGTGGCATCTGAGCTGCCATCATTCACAAAAATAACCTCGTAGCTACTAAACGCAGTAAGCGCAGATTCTAACCTTTGCCAAAGATTTTTTAAATTATCGGCTTCGTTGAAAAGAGGAATAACTACGCTTAACTCCAAGGTGCTTAGTTTATTTGCATTTCGGGAACATGTTCTGGAACAATTAATCGGCCAGCAGTAGCCGCAACAATTTCTTCAACTGATACACCTGGAGCTCTTTCTACGAGTAAAAAGCCGTCAGGGGTAACTTCAAGAAATGCCAGTTCGGTAACAATTTTCTTTACACAGCCAATTCCAGTTAACGGTAAGCTGCATTCAGGCAAAAGTTTAGATTCACCAGCCTTGTTAACGTGCATCATGGCAACGATTATGTTTTTTGCAGCGGCAACTAAGTCCATTGCGCCCCCCATACCTTTAACCATTTTACCCGGAATTTTCCAGTTAGCAATATCACCTTTATCTGAAACTTCCATAGCGCCAAGAACGGTAAGATCAACTTTGCCTGCTCTAATCATCCCAAAACTCATGGCAGAATCGAAGAAAGCCGAACCTGGAATGGTGGTAATGGTTTGCTTGCCAGCGTTTATTAAATCGGGATCAATATCTGCTTCCGAAGGAAATGGACCAATGCCTAGCAAGCCGTTTTCCGATTGAAGAATTACTTCAACTCCAGCTGGTATGTAGTTGGCAACCAGTGTAGGTATACCGATTCCAAGATTTACATAATAGCCATCTTTCAATTCTTGAGCTATTCTTTTTGCGATGCCAAATTTATCTAGTGCCATGGTTTTATGCTTTTGTAATAGTGCGTTGTTCAATACGCTTTTCGTAATTGCTGCCTTGGAAAATTCTATGAACATAAATTCCAGGCGTATGAATGTGATCTGGATCGAGCTCTCCAGCTGGAACCAATTCTTCAACCTCGGCAATGGTAATTTTACCTGCCATTGCCATAAGCGGATTAAAATTTCTAGATGTTTTTCTGAAGATAAGATTGCCATGGTTATCGCCTTTCCATGCTTTTACAATGGCGAAATCGGAGTCGAAAGCATGTTCAAGCAAATAGGTTTTGCCGTTGAAATCTCTGGTTTCTTTACCAATTGCCACTTCAGTACCTACGCCAGCAGGCGTGAAAATTGCTGGCATTCCGTGGCCACTCGCCATGCAACGAGTTGCCAAAGTGCCTTGTGGTATTAATTCTACTTCCAATTCTCCCGAAAGTAACTGACGTTCGAATTCTGCATTCTCGCCAACATAAGAAGCAATCATTTTCTTAACCTGACGAGTTTTTAAAAGTAATCCGATACCGAAATCGTCTACACCAGCATTGTTAGAAATGCAAGTTAAATTCTTCGTTCCTTTTTCGGTGAGCGCCGAAATGCAGTTTTCTGGAATGCCACAAAGCCCAAAGCCTCCCAGCATCAGGGTGTTACCATCCTCGATATCTTTTATAGCCTCTTGTGCATTAGCTACTACCTTGTTCATAGCGTGTTTTGTTTAATGAATACTTCAACAAAGTAAAGAAAGGAAATCTATTGTATCAAATTAGTTTCGGGTTTTGTTGCTCATTGTAAGCTTAAAGGCTTGCCCGCAACTTTCTGAATAACCGATTTTTTATGCCTTCCGTTGGTAAAATGCACAATGTTTATCTGATCGTTAAATTGATCGAACATAAAATTTGCCTGAATTGAAACCTGTTTGGGCGCTTTTAGTTTTTCGCTTTGTACAAAGAGCTCAATGGTTTCGTGATTGTATTCGTATCCAACCAAACTTAGCTTTTTAACCCCTTCAATCTGAAAGTGCTTGGCAATATAAACTTTGATAACGGAATCCGCTTTGGGGTGTTGATGTTTTGAGCCGATTAGCAAATCAACTTGGTATTGCTTTTTTACGTCTGCTTCAAAATCATCAATAAAAAGTCTTATGGTGCTTTCGAATTGCTTCGAACTGTTGTTGTACTCCAATTCAATTACCCCGATGTGGATTGGGTGAAGTGCCAGAAATAGTTGGAGCAGGAGGGGGAGCATGGTTTGGTGAAAACTAAAGTTGTATTATAATTTATATTTTTTAATGAATAACTACTTGATCCCATTTATATAATTCTCAATTTCCTCAGAATTTTCAAAAATTACAGTTGGACTATTGAAAGGGAAGCTTTTGGTGTTTTGTGGACTTAAGAGTTCTCCATTTTCAATTTCGTCTGCATATTTCGGAGTTTGGCGAAACTTGCCTTTGCCTCTAAAATTCAGAATTATGGCTTGAACGCCACTTAAAACAGCAATTTGCAAACCGGTTTCCTCACTTTCGAAAAAATCGAATTCGTTTAAACGCATTCTTACGTCTTTGCCTTTCAATAAACTTTCTGGACAGTAGCCGTTCCAGATTTGGCTAATTTCTTTCCGCTTTATTCTACCGCCATTTTTTAAAATAATGGCATGCAACGTATCACTATCAATCTTAAAGGTTTGCATGGTAGAATCGAATGCTTTTTGGTCTCCGCCCAATAGCGTAAAATGACGAAACTTCTGATACTCTAAAAATTCTGGACTTAATTCTTCATCGAAAATGTAACCACCGTCTCCCATAATTTATTTTTTTTGATAAATATAGATGGAAAAAATGAGTTTGAAGTTTTTCTAAATTCTCTGTATTCTAATTCTCAACCCTTTTCAATTTGCAGCAATTTATTCGTGTTGATTATCGGAAGTATGAAATTTTGTAGCGCTGTTCCTTGGAGACGTGTCAGTAAAATTCCCCTTGCGGTAGAATAGGTTATAGCAGCAAGCGAATTGGCCAATGCTGGATTTAGTTTCAACCTTTTGTTTTTTACTGTTTTTGACAGTGCTTCCAAGTTTTCCACTTTGTAAACAAAAATAAGGTGGAAATTTCCACTGGCTTCACTTTCATTTCGGCTTTCTGTTTTAATACTTATGGAAAAGTCGGCTTTGGCAAGTTTATCGTTCAGGTTAAAGCTCAATTTGAAAGCATTATCTAATTGATGGCCAGAAACCGAGGCATTGTCAAAATTTTCAGGGGTTTC
>DAIRTB010000107.1:0-7257 GCA_036804105.1 Bacteroidota bacterium
AATATGCTGATGGTAAATACCAGAATAAGTATAACCAAGATGGGTATCACTTTTTTCATCTGCCTCAAAAGTACCACTTTTTTGTTTGGAATGTAGGTTCAAGCTTTGGATAGCAGGCCAAACATCCACCAAGTAAAATAAAAAACCCTTAGTTTTAAGCTATAAAGTGTCTTATTCTTTGGAGTGCTTTATATTTGCAAACATTCATGGTACACAGACCCTATTTAGTAGGCATTTGCGGCGGAAGCGCTTCTGGCAAAACATCGTTTCTGAAAAGTTTAGTTAGACAATTGCCCGGTCATTCCGTTTCGGTAGTTTCTCAAGACAATTATTACATTCCAAAAGAAAATCAAGAAATAGACGAAAACGGTCAAGTTAATTTCGATTTACCAAGTTCCATAGATCGAAAGCATTTTAAGGAAGATGTACTGGCACTGATAAAAGGTAAATCGGTAAGTAAAATGGAGTACACCTTCAACAATCCAGAGGCAACACCAGAAGAAATCTGCATAGATTCAGCTCCCATAATTGTGCTAGAGGGGCTTTTTATCTTTTTTTATGATGAAATTAGGGAGCTACTCGACCTGAAAGTTTTTATCGATGCTAGGGAAGATATTCAGTTAGAGCGCCGTTTAAAACGTGATTTTCAGGAGCGAGGATATCCAGAAGAAACCGTGCTTTATCAGTGGAATAACCACGTAATGCCATCGTTCAAGAAATATCTTCAGCCTTATAGAGACATGGCCGACGTAATAATTACCAACAATACGAATTTCGACAGAGGTTTAAGTGTGTTGCTAGATCATCTAAAACAAAAAGTGTAATTATGGAAAACAGGTTCGGCGTAATAGGACTAGGCAGATTTGGTACAACCATTGCCAAAACGCTCTCTGCAAAAGGAGCTGAGGTTATTGCCATAGACAATGACGAAGAAAAAATTGAAGACCTCAGAGAAGATGTAGCACTTGCAGTAAAGCTAGATGCGACTGATATTAAGGCACTTAGGTCTCAGAATGTTCAAGATTTAGATGCAGTAGTTGTGGCAATTGGCGGCGATTTCGAAGCATTGGTTCTTACAACAGTACTTCTTCTGGAGTTGAAAGTGAAGCGCATTATTGCTAGAGCATCTACTATTCAACAAGTTAAGATTTTAGAAAAACTGGGTATTCAAGAAATTTTATCTCCAGAAGATGAAGTAGGTATTTCTGTTGCCAACCGCTTGCTAAACCCAGATCTAATCAGCTTTTTCCAATTACCAGACGATTATGAAATTGTTGAAGTGAAAACTCCAGAACTCATTATAAACAAAACGGTTATCGAGATTGGACTAAGAACCACCTACAACCTGAACTTAATTACCTTGAAACGCTTGTACGAAGTTAAAAAAGATGGTTTTCAGTTAAAAGAGTATCATATTCTGGGTGTTCCGAAATCTGACACCATTTTCTATGAGAACGACTACCTAATTCTTTTAGGGAAGAGCTACCACATACAGCGATTTTTAGAAGTTAACAGGTAAAAAATTACTTCATTAAAAATACACTGCTATATTTGCGCCTGCTTATGCAAACATTATTCGCTAAAACTGTTATTTTAAACGTATTACTCTTAGGGCTATTGGCCTCGGGCAATATGTTTTATCAGAACAAAAGCGATAAGCAAATTGCAGCCCAAGCCATTACAGATGCACAATCTGCACCTAATTCAGATGAAAATCAGGATGAGCAAGTTTATGTGGTTGAATCTGTTCAATTAATTAATCTACAAGCTTCAGTTCCAAGCATTAAGGTGTTTTGCGAAATTGTACGCTTTCAATGCCCTGGTTTTATAAAGCTCAACGCTAGTTCGAGTGTTTTTAAAGGATTTTGGATTTTCTACCAAGAATTTTTCAAGCCAGTGCTCACCAAAACTACCCAGCCTAAGGCTCCCTAGTAACCGATTGCATTTTTGGGTTTTACCCACAAATTATCTTGTACATGCGTACAGAAATTATCAATTAAAACAAAAAACTTTAATAAATTAAATTCATGAAAGCAAAAGGACTCATTCAGTTTTTTGCCATAGCTTTGATACTTGTATGTATCTATCAGCTATCGTTTACATTTGTTGTAAACAACTTCGAAAACAAAGCGAAGAAAGCCACAAATGGCGACATGGTGGCAACCCAGCGTTATTTAGATTCGCTTGGCGGTAAAACAATTTACAATCTTGGTTTTGCTGATTGGACTTACCAAGAAGCCAAAGAACTTCAATTAAACCTAGGTCTAGACCTTCAAGGGGGTATGAATGTGGTAATGGAAGTTTCTGTGGTAGACGTAATTAGAGCTTTAGCTAACAATACTAAAGACGCAGATTTCAATAAGGCATTAGAATTGGCATTGCAAAAGCAAACCAACAGCCAAAAAGATTACGTTACTTTGTTTTTCGAATCGTACAAAGAAATTGCGCCAAATGGTAATTTGGTTGCCCTCTTTGCTACAAGAGAAAATGCCCAAACCATTACCTTCAACTCAACTGTTGGAGATGTTGAAAAATTGGTTAGAGAAGAATCTGAAGGTGCTATCGACAGATCTTTCCAAATCCTAAGAACACGTATCGATAAGTTTGGGGTAACTCAACCAAATATTCAACGTCAGCAAGGAACTGGTAGAATTGTAATTGAGCTTCCGGGTGTTACCAACCCAGAGCGTGTTCGTAAATTGTTACAAGGAACTGCAAAATTAGAGTTTTGGGAAACCTACGAAAACTCTGAAATAATTAACAACCTAGGCGAAGTAAACAAATATCTAGGCGAAAAATTAGGTGCAGATACCACGCAAAACAACGATTTAGATGGGTTATTTTCTTCAGAACCAGTTTCTGAAATTAACCAAATTGATACCGCAAGTCTAGCTTCAAAAGCGGATACATCTACAGGTAACGATTTGCTAGCCGAAATGGGTGCAGATACAAGCTCAAAAGATTCTGCAAATTCGGAAGCTTCAATGGAAGAGGCAAGAAGACAAAATCCACTTTTTGCTTTAATGAGCCCAAATATTCCTCAAGATCAAACAGGTGGTCAAGGAATTCCGAAAGGCCCAGTTGTAGGTTTTGCGGTTGCTAAAGATACCGCTCAGATAAACCGCTATTTTGATATGCCAGAGGTTAAATCTCTTTTGCCTAGAAATTTACGTTTACTTTGGAGCGTAAAAGGTATTGGCGAAACAGAAAATGTTTTCCAACTAATTGCCATCAAATTAAGAAGTGCAGATGGTGTTGCACCATTGGAGGGCGATGTTATTACAGACGCTCGCCAAAATTTAGATCAGTTTGGTAAAGTAGAAGTTTCTATGGCCATGAACACAGAAGGTGCTAGAAAATGGAAAAAACTTACTGGTGAAAACATTGGTAGAAGTGTGGCCATTGTGTTAGATAATTCAGTTTATTCTTTCCCAACGGTTAACCAAGAAATAAGTGGCGGAAGCTCATCTATCAGCGGTGGTTTCTCTATTGATGAAGCAAAAGATCTGAGCTTAATCTTAAAAGCGGGTAAATTGCCAGCTCCAGCGAGAATTATTGAAGAAGCAGTGGTTGGGCCAAGCTTAGGTGCTGAGTCTATTAGATCGGGATTAATCTCTACGGTTTCAGGATTTGTATTGGTACTACTTTTCATGTTGTGGTACTACAGAAATGCAGGTTTAGTAGCCAACATTGCTTTGCTTGCCAACGTATTTTTCATCTTTGGTGTATTGGCATCTTTAGGTGCGGTTTTAACCTTGCCAGGTATTGCAGGTATCGTATTAACCATCGGTATGTCGGTTGATGCGAACGTGCTAATTTATGAACGTATTCGAGAAGAACTCAAGAAAGGCCATGAACTTAGACAAGCAATTTCAGATGGTTATAAGTATTCGTTTAGCTCAATTATCGACTCGAACATTACCACCTTATTAACGGCAATTATCTTGTTCTCTTTCGGTACAGGCCCAATCCAAGGCTTTGCTACTACTTTGATTATCGGTATTTTAAGCTCATTGTTCTCTGCCATTTTCATTACCAGATTAATTATAGATTGGCAGGTTTCTAAAGGAAAACAAATTTCTTTCGCATCCACCTTTACAGATAATGTGTTCTCGAATATCAATTTCGATTTCATGCGGAATCGTAGAATATTCTACATCATTTCAAGCATTATCATTATTGCGGGTATTGCTTCATTAGCCACCAAAGGCTTGCAAATGGGCATCGATTTCGAAGGTGGTAGAACCTTTGTGGTACAGCTAGATAAAGATGCTCAATCGGCTGTGGTACGTGCAGAATTGAGCAAGTCATTTGGCAAATCACCTGAAGTAAAAACCTTTGGCGCTAACGATAAAATGAAAATTACCACCAGTTACTTAATTGACGATATGTCTGAAGATTCAGACCAACAAGTTTTAGGTAAATTGTACGAAGGTCTTCAGAAATATCTTCCAGCGAACCTAGATATAGAAACTTTCGAGCTTAATAATATTCTGAGTGCGCAGAAAGTTGGCCCTACTATTGTAGACGACATTAAGACTTCTGCAAGTAGAGCAATTTTATTCTCATTGATGGGCATTTTTATCTACATTTTTGTTCGTTTTAGAAAAATTAGTTACTCAGTTGGTGCTTTGGTTGCTTTGGTGCACGACGTTGCCATTATCTTTGCAGTATTCTCTATTTTCCATGGATTGCTACCTTTCGATTTAGAGATCGACCAAGCGTTTATTGCAGCCATTCTAACCATTGTAGGTTATTCAATTAACGATACCGTGGTTGTATTCGACCGTTTAAGAGAAGAGTTGAGCATTCATCATGCAAAAGGCGATTCGCTTGAAGTAATTAACGATGCCTTGAACAAAACCTTAAGCCGTACCTTAATAACAGCTGCTACCACCATTTTCGTGGTATTGATGTTGTTCTTGTTTGGTGGTCAGGTTATTAAAGGATTCTCCTTTGCCTTATTAATTGGTATGATTGTAGGTACGTACTCGTCTGTCTTCATTGCAACTGGTATTGTAACAGAATTTAGAAATAAGGCTAAAAAAGCATAGTTTTAAAGTCAATATTAAATTTTTGTGCCGCAGGATAAAACAATCCTGCGGCATTTTTTATTCGTATATTAGCACTTGCAACTGCTTAATATTGAGACCTTCGAGTAGATTTATATTTGGCCTTTTATTTTTAATAATAAAAGGTTTTGTTTTGAATGCCCAAACTACTATTAAGGGCAGGGTTTTAGATGCACAATCTAGAAAGCCGCTACAGTTTGTAAATGTGGCATTACTACCCATAACTGGTGTTGGGGCTGTTACAAACAATCAAGGTTATTTCGAAATACAAAATACCAAACCAGTAGATTCTATACGTTTTTCTTTTGTAGGATTTCAAGTGCAAACGCTCAGCCTGAAAGATTTTCGAGCTGCAAGTTCAGTGGTTTATCTTAAAGAATCTTCTTTTGGATTAAATGAAGTAGTGATAAAAGCTGGAGAAAATCCTGCACACATTTTATTAAAGCAGTTTTGGGAAAGAAGAGACCTTTTGAATAAATCTTCGCTAGATGCTTATGAATATTTGGCATATACCCAAATAAGTTTATCAGCATCTGATATTGGAGATAATTTTGCATTTGGGTTGTTTAAAAAGCCGATTTCCCAATTCTCAGATCAGGTAGATAGCACAGGCGAAATTACCAAAAGAGCCTTGCCGTTTTTTCTTTCTGAAAGTCTTTCAGATTACTATTACAACAAAAAGCCCAAACTAACCAAAGAGGTAATTACTTCCTCTGTGGTAAGAGGAATTGGGGTTGAAGATGGTACTTTTATTTCTCAAATTCTTGGGTCTTCGTTTCAAGATTATAATTTTTACGATAATAAGGTCTTCATGGTGGAAAAAGATTTTATCTCGCCCTTATCATCTTCAGCCATATTTTATTACAAGTTTTCATTAACAGACTCGCTCATAGATTCAACTTATGGAAAGCAATATCACATAACCTTTAAACCTAAAAGATTTGGCGATCCTGTTTTTACTGGTGAATTGTGGATGAATGAAAGCGATTATGGAGTTACAAAACTGGATGTAACCTTAGATGGTTCAGCAGGCTTGAGTTTAATCAATTACTTCAGAATTTACCAGGAGTTGGCACCAACTGAATCAGGAATCTATTTGCCAACACATGTGCAATACCAAGTAGATTTGAAGCCAGTTTCTAAAAACAAGTTTGGGATTTTTGGTACCTACTACTTTACAGCAAGCAACCCAAAGGTGAATAACATAAAACCTGTTTCCTTTTTTACGCCGCCAATTGAGTATGCACCAACTACTAAAATGGTGGCAATGGAGCGAATTGATAGCATAAGACCAGATTCTATTCAACAACTAACCACTGCCAAATTCGAATTGGTAGATAGCATAAGTCAACATCCTACCATTCAGGTTTACGAAAAAACCATTAAGTTTTTAATAACAGATGGTTACATTAAGGGCAAAAAGGTGGATTTTGGACCTTACATTTTTGCTTATGGAAACAATCCAATAGAAGGAAGTAGGCTGAGAATGGGTTACAGAACCAATAAGAATCTTTCTGATAAGTGGTTTAGCAGGGGTTATTTAGCCTACGGTTTTCAAGATGAGAAATTTAAGTTTGGGGTTGTTGTTGAAAGACAGTTGAATAGACAAAATTGGACTAAATTTGGCATTCAAGCCAAATACGATTTAGTGGGACTTGGTGCGCTAGATATTTATAATTACGAATACTATTTAGCTGATTTTTCAACTCAAAATGGTTTCTTTAGTAGAATGAGCCTAACCCAGCTTGGTAGAGTTTGGTATGAAACCGACCTACGTAAAGACCTGAACTTCAGAACCTCTTTTACTTACACCAATTTCGACCCTAGAGGAAATTACATATTCGCATGGAAATCTGGTGCGGGAGCAAACGATGGGGTGGCTTCAAGATTTACCACCACAGAATTGGCTTTTCATTTAAGATATGCGCCAGGTATTGTTTGGTTAACCAACGATAATGACAGAGTAAATGTTGGGGCATTATCTAAGCCAGAGTTTAAATTAAATGTAACTTTTGGTTTCAGAGATGTTTTGAATTCGAATTTCAATTACCAAAAGCTAAATCTTTCGGTTGGGCAAAGGGTTAATCTTGGCTATTTCGGCAGGGGAGAATATTTCATTAATTCCAATGCAGTTTTTGGCACCATTCCGTACCCATTGTTGAATATTATTCAAGGAAATGGTTCT
>DAIRTB010000108.1:0-7249 GCA_036804105.1 Bacteroidota bacterium
GAAATCCCCATTAAACAAATAAAATCAGTTCCTGCACTTCTTGGTGAGGTAGATGTTTTGAAGGTTTTACAATTACTACCCGGAGTTCAGAGCGGAAACGAAGGAGCTTCAGGATTGTATGTTCGTGGTGGTGGATCAGACCAAAACTTAATTTTGTTAGATGGTACTCCGGTTTACAATGCCACCCACCTTTTCGGTTTCTTTTCCATTTTTAATGCCGATGCCTTAAATCATGTGGAGTTAATAAAAGGTGGTCACCCAGCTCGCTACGGCGGAAGATTATCGTCCGTGCTAGACATCAGCATGAAAGAAGGCAATATGCAGAAATTTCAAGGCGAGGGTTCTATAGGGATTGTTGCAGCAAAATTAACCATGGAAGGGCCAATTATTAAAGACAAAGCCTCGTTTATAGTTAGCGCAAGAAGAACGTATATTGATGCGTTAGCTAGACCATTGATTAGAGCTCAATCGAACGGATTAACAGCCGGTTACTATTTTTATGATATCAATGCAAAGGTAAATTACATTGTTTCGCCTAAAGATCGTTTGTATTTAAGTTTTTACAATGGCTACGATGAGTTTTATGCCAGAGAAGAATATGATGATAGTTTTGGAGGATCAAGATCTATAGATAGATATAATTCTAGCTTAGGTTGGGGCAACACCATTGGCGCATTGCGGTGGAACAGAGTATTAGGGCCGAAACTTTTCGCAAACACCCATTTAACCTACACGAAATATAATTTTGAAGTAGGTTTTGAAACCGAAAGCATTTTAGAAATACCTGGTGAGCCAAGAGACCGGCAATTTATTGCTTCAAAATATCTTTCTAACATTACAGATGTTGCCATAAAAACCGATTTCGATTATGTACCAAATTCGAATCATTACATCCGGTTTGGTCCATTTCTAACCAGACATAATTTTAAACCAGGTGCGGTAACCAGCATTTATGAGGGCGACGGTTTTGATGTTCCCGAATTATTTATTGGTTCACCAGAAAGAAAAGCCAACGAATATGGTGCTTACATTGAAGATGAATATCGAGTAAATAACAGACTCAAAGTAAGTTATGGTTTTAGATTGGTAGGCTTTAATATCGACAATCAAACCTATGGATCAGTGGAACCCAGGTTATCAGCTCGATACTTGTTAACCGATGAGATTGCCTTAAAAGCTAGCTTCTCAAGAATGACGCAATTTATCCACCTATTAACAAACAGTTCAATTGGCTTACCAACAGATTTATGGGTACCTGCAACCAGTAGAATTGCGCCGCAAAAGTCTAATCAAGTGGCTATTGGTGCCGCCAGAAGTTTGGCAAAAAAGGGTTATGAAATTAGTGTGGAGACCTATTACAAAAGCATGAAAGGCCTAATTGAATACAAAGAAGGTGCAAGTTTCTTAGACCTAAATACAAATTGGGAAGATCAGGTGGTGCGTGGCGATGGTGAGGCATACGGTTTTGAATTTTTTCTTCAGAAGAAGGAAGGGAGATTCTCAGGTTGGACTGGCTACACCCTTTCTTGGAGTAATAGAACCTTTGCCGATTTAAATTTTGGGAAGACCTTTCCATATAAATACGATCGAAGACATGATATTAGCTTAGTTGCATTTTATAAAGTTTCAGACACGTGGAGCATAAGCGGAACATGGGTTTATGGTACTGGAAATGCCATAACGCTTCCATTATCTGAATACAACCTACCAAATGCTGGCACAGTTAAAAATTACAGCGAACGCAATGGTTATAGAATGCGGGCTTACCACCGCTTAGATTTCGGTGCAACCCGAACCGTTAAAACCAAATATGGAGAGCGTATGTTTAATATTGGTGCTTATAACATGTATTCAAGAAGAAACCCGTTTTTTATTGGCTTGAGAGAACAGTTTGATTTCCAGACCGGAAGGAGCACTAGAAGGTTTGTACAATACAGTTTATTCCCAATAATTCCATCTGTTAGTTGGTCATTTAAATTCTAATATCATGAAAACGATAAACATAAAAACACTTACCATTTTGGTTTGCACAATTTTAATGGGTGGATGTGAGCTCTTGGTTGATATTGATGTACCCATTGAAGAACCAAGAATGGCTATGAAAGTAGTTTTGAACGGTGGTTTCTACGGCGATGAGTATTTTCAATTCTCTAAAAGCAGGTTTATTCTAGATTCCAGAAACGAGTTTGGAGAGGATTATTTAAAGGATGTTTCGCTGAAGGTTTATGATCAAGATGGTAATCTATGGGATTCAATAGTTCCTTTCACAGGAAGTGGATTGCCATTCAGCACATTTGTATTCGATAAGAAATTAAAACCAGAGCAAGGCAAAACGTATCGTATGGTGGCAGTTTCACCTGGATTGCCAATTGCAGAGGCTTCTTTTACAACGCCATTAGAAGTTAAAAACCTTCAGGTTACGGCAAAGAAAGTATTTAGAGCGGGTGTAGATACCACTTTTCAGACCCCAGCACAACTAAATATCAAATTCCAAGACCCTTCATCCGCTATAAAAAACTACTTTTTAATTTTGACATATTTAGTTGATTCAGCTGGAAATATTTTACCGTTCGGAATTAACCAAGATTATAACGATGGCGCCATTGGACCGATTGGGATTTCCTTAAATGAAGTTTTTTCAGACGATTTTGGACAGAACGGCGAAGTTAATGCCGTGTTTAATGTAGTTATAAACAAGTTTCAATTCCAGACCGAAGATTTCAAAATTGCCATAAATGTTTTTTCTTTAACTGAGGATGAATTTCGCCACGAAAAAACATTAAGAGCTTTTTATGATTCTGATGGAAATCCTTTTGCAGAACCTGTAAATGTGTATTCAAATGTACAAGGTGGATATGGCTTGTTTAGTGGAAGAAGTGAGGTGAGGGGAATATACAGTCTAGAGTAGCTTGTTTTTTGATTTTGCAAAATAAATATGAAGCATCTACATCAATTTTATTGGATTGCAATGAGCTTTTTCTTGTGTGCTTGTTCAATGATAATTGATATAGATATTCCAGAAGATGAGCCAAAATTAGCTGCGTTTTTAATTTTGGGTTCAATCGAAAACAAAAGTAATCAAAGTACTTTTTGGCCAACAAAGACCTATTCGGTACTAAACCCTGCAATTAACAATCAGGTTGAACTACTCAATAATTTTTCGATGCTTGTTTACGATGAAGATGGTAATCTTCAAGACTCATTAATTCTTGATCCATTTGGTACGACCCTTTATCCAATTTATTACAGAGCGCTTAGAAATCAACTTATTCCAGGAAAGCAATACAATATGATAGCCAAATCCCCAGACCTTCCAACTGCAACTGCTTCTTTTGTAATGCCTAAACCTGTTTTTGAAATTAACGGAATAGTTAAATTAAGTTCTAAAATAAATCCAGATTCAACTAAGAAATATGCCACACTTCAAATAAATTTCAAAGATCCTGAGCTTGGTAAACCAAATTACTTCATTGTTACTACATTTAGTGTTGATTCTGAAAATAGATATATGGATAATTTTGCAGTAACTCAGGATTTTGATCCTCAATTCTCAAACCCTTTTGCTGTATTCTATAATGAGCCATTTTCAGATCAGATTGCACAAAATGGAGAGATTAATATACTAGTAAACATCATAATTAGCGAAAACCTACTATTTGAAGGCGCTAAAGATAGAATTGGTGTAACCCTTTTATCCATAACAACAGATGAGTATTTGTTTGCAAAAACAAGCGCCAATGCATTTAACAATGAACTTAACCCATTTGCAGAGTCTGTAAATGTGCATTCGAACATTGATGGTGGATACGGTTTGTTTTCAGGAAGAAGTGATAAAAGCCGCATTATTTATATTGAGTAAGGTATAATGTATAAGTTTGAACGTTTGGTTTTACATATAAAAACCACACCAATCTTGTTTTCGTAAGAATAATTAAAAGATGTTTTCAACCGTTTAGGAAAACTTGTACTGGCTTGTAAACTAAACGACAAAGAGATTTCTGATTAAACTATACTTTTGAAATAAAAAAGATGAAATTCGTTCTGCTCATTTTGCTATTGTTTTCACATACTATTCACGCTCAAGTACCAAGAAAAGTAATTGTTGAACATTTTACCAATACTCGCTGTAGCGTTTGCGCATTTAGAAACCCTGGATTTTTTAGTAATTTGCAAAATAACCCCAATGTTGTAAGACTTACTATTCACCCCTCTTCTCCATACCCCAATTGTTTACTAAACCAACACAACGTATCTGGAAACGATGCTAGAACCAATTTTTATAATATTTATGGTGGCACGCCAAGGTTAGTGGTTCAAGGTACTGTACTTCAAGCAAGTGCAGATTATGCTTCACCAAGCATTTTTACACCCCATCAAAATCAGACAACACCTATAGATTTAACAATTAGGATTTCTAATCTTGGAATGGATTCTATTCGGGTAAATCTCACCATAAAAAATACAGTCAATAATACATTAGGCAACCAAAATCTATTTCTAGCAATGGTAGAGGACAGTTTATTTTACCAAGCACCCAATGGAGAAAGTCTTCACCGAAATGTTTACAGAACCAATGTTGTTCCGTTTCAATCGGTTCAGATTCCAGCTGGTGTAAGTGATTCTATAAATCTTGTTTTCTCCGTATTTAAAAATACCGTTTGGAATAGCAACCAAATGTTTGCAATGGCAATTATCCAAAACCCTATTACAAAAGCTATTGAACAAGTTGGTACTAGCGCTAAACTATCACAGAATGCTACTAGCACGCAGAATTTAGATAAAAACAGCTTTAAAATATTTCCAAACCCTGCAAGCAATTTTCTAAACATAGAGGCTAGAAATACTTCAGTAACTGCATTGAAATTGATAGATTTAAATGGTAAAGCATTAGCTAACAGCACCTTCCAGAGCTATACGAGAATAAATCTGGAAGGTTTATCCAATGGAATTTATCTCATTCAATTCAGTAACGAGGATGGAATCTGGGTAGAAAAAGTGGTTGTTGGTAAAAGGTAAAAATCGAGATTAGCAAAGAGCTTTTGGTTTTTAGCGAAGGGCTTGCTCGGTTGAAAACCCTTCGGCTCTGATATGTTGTTTATCTTTATTAGCGAGGGGCTTACTCGGTTGAAAACCCCCCGCTCTAATATGTCACCCACTTCGGGGCTCCTACGAATCTGGCTAGCGCAGATCATTAAATCAGCAGATCATCACATCAGAAAATCAGCACGGCAGCATATCATCACATCAAAATCAATCCATAAGCGTACTGATCTCATTCTGAAGATTTAAGCGTTCTCGGTAATTAGATAGCACGCTAGATTTAGAGATAAAGCCCATGTATTTGCCTTCTTTAATTACAGGTAAATTCCATGCTCCACTTTTATCGAAATGTTCCATTACTTTAATCATGCTATCCCCCACATGAATATACGCAGGTGGAACATGCATTAAATCTACTATCTTAACTACCTCATATTGAGAGCGATCGAACATAAATTCCCTGATATCATCTAATAAAATAATACCCAGTAAAATTTGCTCGTTGTTTACAACTGGAAAAATATTTCGTCTAGAAATGGCCACTACTTCTAGCAAATCTTTCAGTTTACCTTCATAACGAATGGGAACAATATCTTTTTCAATTAGCTTCACCAAGTCGAGTTCATTTAAGATCATCAGGTCTTGATTGCTTTGACCGGTTGTTCCCACCTTTTTCAATGTTTTTGCATAAATGGCTACAGGATCAAAGTAGGTTTTCGCAAAGAAAGAAATGGCAGCAGCAATCATAAGTGGCACAATTAGCGTGTAGCTGTTGGTTATTTCGGCAATTAAAAAGATGGAAGTTAAGGGTGCGTGCATCACGCCACTTAAAACCGCCGCCATGCCTAAAAGCACGCCATTTACAATTGGAAATGTACTTTCTGGGAAAATAAAAACATATAGACTGCTAACTACAAATCCTAGTAAACCTCCTGTAAATAAAGATGGAGCAAATGCCCCGCCTACCCCACCCGCTTCAATAGTAAGCGCAGTTAAAAGTGGTTTAAAAAGCAGCAAAAGCAAGAAGAATCCTAGACTCATAATCGGATTTACACCAAAATCTAGGTAGCGTACATTGCTGAATAGTTCGCTAGAACTGTTGTTCAATAAAGAACGAAGACCCAGATAGCCTTCGCCGTAAAGTGGTGGTAGTAAAAGAATTACCCCACCTAAAAGTACGCCAGCAAACAAAGCTTTGGCATAAATACTTTTTATTCGCTTCAATTTCTTGTGAACCCAACCCTGTGTTTTGGTGAAATACAAAGCATACAAACCTCCAATTACTGCTATAAAAATGTAAACCGGCAATTCTCTATTATGAAACTGCACCATTTCTGGCACACGCAGCATGGCAGAATTGGGGAGCAAAAGATTCGAAAGTAAATTTCCAGTTGCAGAACTCAGCAAAATGGGAATAAAATAAACCGTACTAATTTGGGGTAGGATTACCTCTATTGCAAAAATTACCCCTGCAATAGGCGAGTTGAAAATTGCCGCTGTAGCTGCTGCGACACCACAACCAATAAACAAGGTTTTTTTAGAATAGTCGAGCCTAAAAAATCCAGCCATATTAGAGCCGATTGCTGCACCCGTTACTGCAATTGGAGCTTCTAAACCCACAGAACCGCCAAAGGCAACCGTTATGGCTGAAAGTATCAGCTGCGAATACGTTTTAATTCTTTTTATTACACCCGATTTCCGTGCAATGGAATGCAAAATGTGGGCTATTCCACTAAACTGATCCTGCTCTTTAAATACCCTATTTTTAAGAAAAACGGTAAGAAAAATTCCTGTGGCAGGAATCATAAACAACAACAAGGTTGGGAAAATAGAAACCACATCACGCTCAATATAAGAGATCATGGTTTTAAGGGCGATTGCAGCAAAAGATACCAAAGCACCAATTACTACGGCCAAAATCATTCTGAAACTATTGTTGCTGATGTTATTTTGTCGCCATAAAATAAAGCGGATAAAGTACCTTTCTGCTTTTTTCACCAATTAAAAATTAGGTTATTTGTAAAGCAAATGTATTAAAAAAGGCAGTAGCAGGCTTATTTTACTTACCTTCGTAACCCGTAATCCTCATTTTATGTCATCTGTAAAATATGTGTTCGTTACGGGAGGTGTAGCATCTTCTTTGGGTAAAGGAATTGTGTCTGCATCATTAGCCAAGCTGTTACAAGCTCGAGGCTATTCCGTAACAATT
>DAIRTB010000109.1:0-7234 GCA_036804105.1 Bacteroidota bacterium
CTTTGTCTACTCCTTTTTCGCCATTGCTACTTCTAAACAAAACCACATAGCCCCGTCCATTTTCTGGGAAGAACCGATATTCTGCACAAAAACCATCGATAGCCCCATTGTGCCAAATGCTTTTCGGTTGAGTGCCATTACTTACAATTATTCCTTTTGCATAACCATCGGTTAAACCTAGATTTGCGGATGTGCTGCTCGTTCTTTCGAAAATTTTAAGCACCGTTAAACTGTCGAATACCTGAACACCATTTATTTTACCAGTATTCATTAACAATTGTACCCAATGTGCTAAATCTGAGGCCGTTGTAACCAAGTTTCCAGATGGCGCATGGTAAATTTCTTTGTAATTTACTGGCTTATCATTTTCAGTTCCCTGAGCAATTTTGTTCAAAAGTGAATCTCCTGGAAAAAAGCTACTGGAGTTCATACCTAGGGGTTCAAATATTTTTAGGCGGATGTATTCATGATAGGGCATACCGGTAGCTCTTTCAAGAATTAAAGCTGCTAATGTATAGCCAGGATTTGAATAAGAATAAACGGTTCCAGGCTCCCAGCGTACCATTCTAGATCTTGGATTAACAGAAAGTGCATGTTGTAAAGAAAGGTCTTCGCCAGGTTTGCGGTACATTTCGTTTATCCGCATATCGTCGAAACCCGCTGTGTGTTCTAATAGATGAACTATTTTAACTTCAGTCTTAAACCGATTTTTAACCTCTATTTCTGCAGCCCATTTGCTTATTGGATCTTGCAAGTTAAGTTTACCTTCGGCTTCGGCAAGTAAAAGTGCAAATGCAACAAAGCTTTTGGAGATAGATCCTGCTCTGAAAACACTATTTTGGTTAAAAGGACCTGTACCATAATATTTTACTGTTTGCAATTTTCCAGAATCTAGCCAGGCAATTGCAAAACCTGGATGCTCACTTTTCTTTTGAATTGAATCTAATGTTCTATTCAGCTCATAAGGAAGTTTTTGTGCTTGAGTTTGTAAGGTGAAACCACAAAGGAGTAAAATGAGAAGTTTCTTGATCATTAGTCTATAAATTCAAACCCAGTGTAGGGCACTAAAACTGTAGGTATTTTAATGCGGCCATCTGGCAATTGGTTGTTTTCTAAAAGCGAGGCTACAATTCTAGGTAATGCCAAAGCGCTTCCGTTTAATGTGTGTGCAATGTAATTCTTGCCATCTTCTTTTGCTTTGAAACGAAGTTTCATTCTGTTGGCTTGGAAGGTTTCGAAATTAGAAACACTACTTACTTCTAACCAACGCTTTTGGCCAGCGCTGTAAACTTCCATGTCGTAGGTTAGGGCAGAAGCGAAACTCATATCGCCACCGCAAAGTCTTAAAACCCGGTACGGAAGCTCCAGTTTCTCCAGCAGGCTTTGCACATAATTTCTCATGCGTTCAAGCGTTTCATACGATTTATCAGGGTGCTCAATTTCTACAATTTCTACTTTGTCGAATTGATGAAGGCGATTTAACCCTCTTACATCTTTACCATAAGATCCAGCTTCTCTCCTGAAACAAGGCGTGTAGGCGGTGTTTTTTATCGGCAATTCGCTTTCTTGCACAATTACATCTCGGTAGAAATTGGTAACAGGCACTTCTGCAGTTGGTACCAAATACATGCCATCAATAGGAACATGATACATTTGACCTTCTTTATCTGGCAATTGGCCTGTTCCGAAGCCAGAAGCTTCGTTTACTAAAACAGGTGGTTGAACTTCTCTGTAACCTTGTGCTCCAGCTTGATCTAAGAAAAAGTTGATAAGTGCTCTTTGCAATCTTGCGCCTTTTCCTTTGTAAACAGGAAACCCTGCGCCAGTAATTTTAACACCTAATTCGAAATCAATTATATCTAAACTTGTGGTTAATTCCCAATGGGGTTTTGCATCATCAAAAAGCGTAGGCAAATTTTCAACTTGGTAAATTACCTCGTTGTCTTCCGGGGTTATTCCAGCTGGAACAGATTGATGAGGTAAATTTGGAACCGTTAAAAGCAGATTTTGAATATTGCCCTCAATTTCTGTTAAGGTTAGTTCTTTCTGTTTGCTTTCTTCTTTAAGAGCAGCTGTTTTATCTTTTAAAGTTTGAGCTTCATCCGAACGTTTTTCTTTCATTAGTTGCCCAACTTCTTTGGCAATTTTGTTTTGCTCTGCAAGTAGATCGTCTATTTGAGATTTTAAATTGCGCCGGTTTTCATCAAGCGATAAGATTTCGTCTAATATATTTAAAGCCTTGAAGTTTTTAAGTGTTAGGCGTTCTTTAACGTGTGCAAGATTAGCTTTAATATAAGGAATTTGGAGCATTTGATGTCGTTATTATTTGTGCAAAACTAAAGTAATCCTTTCTAAACAAGTAATTTAAAGGTTAAATGATGAAAAAAAAGGAACAAAAATTTGAAATACTGAATTAGATATCTATTATTGCAAAGGATTTCCCCCCTCTCGCTTATTATATTTCTATAAATAATTTCCATTTTACCCCCCTTTACATGTCAGAATTGGATTTAACCATTCAACTAAGTACCTTTTCTTTAGCAGAACTGAAAGATATTGCAATCAAACTTCAAAAAGAAGATTTAATTGACTTACCAAAGCAGAAATTAGTATACGAACTTGATGCACTTCCCGGTACTCAAGCCCTTGTGGAAGAGCGTCTTGCTGCTGGCCCTATGCCAAAAACTAAAGTAACAAAAGCTCCCAAAGCAGAAAAATCTAATGAATCTGCTAAACGTGAGCGAAAGCCTTTGCGTGAAATTGAGCCCGACAAAGTATTGGCAAGACCGGAACCTAGATCTTTAGTTAGAGGTGATAAGCAAGAATTAGATACTAATGAAACAATAACTCAAGAAGTTAAAGTTGAAGAAAGTGTTCAAGAAAATAAAAGACCTCAGCAAAAACAGAAAGACGATAGGCCTCAAAGAAATAGATTCAACCCTTCAGATAGAAATAAGCAAGATAATATTTCAGCTCAAGAAGCATCAGAAACCCAAGAGGCAGAGGCGCAAAAATTGCAAGATGCTGAAAACAAACTAATTGCCGATAGAAGGGGACGGAATAATCGCAATGAGCGAGATGATCAACCTAGAGAAAATCAACCAAGGGAGAATCAGCAACGGGAACAGCAACCTAGAGATAATCAACCACGTGGAAGACATAATCAAAATAGGCAGGAGCAACAACCGAATGCTGAGCAAAGAACCCCGATAAAATCTGCTACCACTAGCGATTTGGTAGACGACAGCTCTTTCTCTTTTGAATCTATTATTGCCACAGATTCTGATCCAGATGTAGAAGCGGCAGCAAACGCAGCAATTGAAAGAATGTCTGGAAATGCGGGCAATGGCGCAAATGAGGCGCAAATTCAACAGAATGAGCAAGGATTAGAGCGTAATATTGAATCGCAGAATCCACATCGCAATCCAAACCAACAAAATAGGAATCAGAATCCAAATCAGCAGAATCGCAATCCAAACCAACAGAACCGGAATCCAAATCAGGCATCGCCCAAAGAAAATTATAATTTCGATGGTGTGGTAACGCACGAAGGTGTAGTTGAGATTATGCCAGATGGTTACGCATTCTTAAGATCATCAGATTACAATTACCTTTCATCTCCAGATGATATTTACGTATCATCATCACAAATAAAATTGTTTGGTCTTAAAACTGGAGATACCGTAAGAGGGCCACTTAGACCACCAAGAGAGGGCGATAAATATTTCGCTCTATCGAAAGTTGAAATGGTTAACGGATTAACGCCGGCTGCTATTAGAGACAGAGTTCCTTTCGATTTCTTAACGCCACTTTTCCCGAACGAAAAATTAAGGTTGTTTACGCAACCAGACAATTATTGCACACGGATTATGGATCTTTTTACCCCAATTGGTAAAGGTCAACGTGGATTAATTGTTGCTCAGCCAAAAACTGGTAAAACCACCATCTTGAAAGATATTGCAAACGCCATTGCAGCTAATCATCCAGAAGTTTATTTAATCGTTTTATTGATAGATGAGCGTCCGGAAGAGGTTACCGATATGGCTAGAAGCGTTAACGCAGAAGTGGTTGCTTCAACTTTCGATGAGCCAGCTGAGCGTCACGTAAAAGTTGCCAACATCGTTCTTGAAAAAGCAAAACGTATGGTTGAATGTGGACATGATGTGGTGATTCTTCTAGATTCCATTACTCGTTTGGCTAGAGCTTACAATACAACAGCACCTGCATCGGGCAAGATTTTATCTGGGGGTGTTGATGCCAATGCATTACATAAGCCTAAGCGTTTCTTCGGATCGGCAAGGAATATTGAAAATGGTGGCTCGTTAACCATTATTGCAACTGCCTTAATTGAAACCGGTTCTAAAATGGACGAAGTAATTTTCGAAGAATTTAAAGGAACAGGCAACATGGAAGTTCAGTTAGATAGGAAATTGTCTAACAAGCGAATCTACCCAGCAATGGATGTTACCGCTTCGAGCACCAGAAGAGAAGACTTGTTGTTAGATAGAGAAGTTCAGCAGAAAATGTGGGTGCTAAGAAACCACTTGGCAGACATGACCGCTCAAGAATCTATGGAATTGTTAATCAACAGAATGCGAGGAACCAGCTCTAACGAAGAGTTTTTCTTGCAGATGAATGGGTAAAATCAGTCAAAATCATAAATTAGAAAGAGCCGCAATTGTAAAAGTTGCGGCTTTTTTTGGGGAAAATGAAGAGGGGTGAGAAAAAGCTAAAAATCGTAAGCCAACATGAATACTTATTAACCAGCAACTCACTCTAGGGCATGCTTCAATTCTACTTATTTATAAGCGAACTTTTTGGTTTATGCATTTTTAATTTTGCTAAGTGCGCCTTATCAGCTTTTATAAACTCGCTGATTTCTTTCTTTTGCTTGTCTGTTAGTGGTTTTCCTTTAATAACAAAGTCTACTCCGTCTGGTTCTTTTATGAATCCCATAGCTATGCGTTTTTAAAATACTTTTCAATTAATATATTAGCTGCCAAGGTGTTAATAATCATCAATTGCCCTTGAAACAGTATTGCATTTAAAGATTTTTGATAATGCTCTATTAGTCTGGTTTTTGCTGTAAATGAAACATAGCCTTCAAATCCATTTTGAAATGAGATTTTACAGACATATGCCACTAAATTTCCCGCAACACCCTCATAAAGTTTATTTTGGCCCAAATTAAATGGAGCATTCTCAAGTAAGTCCATATATATGTGATCGGTATTTATTGTAATACTAACTAAACCTTGAATTATACTTGAATTGCCTAAAATAGTCAATTTAAATACTTCTTTAGTATTGTCATTTAGCTCATTTTTCCAATTGAAGTTCCATCCATTCTTTTTTGTCACTTGCTTTAAATCGGATTGGGTAAAACGCAACACCTCAGTTCGGAAAACATCGCCCGAAATCAAATTTCTGATTGAGTTTGTTAAAGCATCAATCTCAAAATCAAGTTCAACTGTTTTTTGCTTTCTCACTTCTCGAATATACTAAATTCTCAGCTAACTAACAAGTGATTTGTTTTTAATGTCTACTAACTTAAATAAACCATTCTCTGAAAAATCAACCGATTCATCATTAGTCAGAGCAAATCTTTTGGACAGATTGTTTTGCATTCGCAGAAAAATAAAGTGCGTAATTTAGAATTTTTGGATCTTTAAAATCCATTTATTGAGTATCTTGACCAAATGTTCTAAGCATTATTAATCCACTAATTTAAACTTAGGTTAACTTCAAACTAACCTCCAAGCCCCATGATACCAACCCCAGAACACAATAAAAGAATGGCCGAGATGACCTTCTCGTCGGTTTATCCACATTATGTAATCAAAGTTGAACGCAAAGGTAGAACCAAAGATGAATTGCATGCCGTAATTACATGGCTTACAGGTTTCAATGATTCTGACATTCAAAACCTTATCATTGAGAAAGCAACATTTAAGATATTTTTTGAGAAAGCTACACTTAATTCAAGCGCATCGTTAATTAAGGGTACAATCTGCGGCTATCGCATTGAAGAAATTGAAAACCCATTAACCAAGCAGGTTAGGTATTTAGATAAATTGGTAGATGAGTTGGCAAAAGGTAAATCATTAGAAAAAATTTTAAGGAAACCTTAGAAGAAATCTAGAATAAGTTTGAAAGATGAAAATAGACTAGCATTAATATAAAAAATCTAACTCTTTAACATACTGATAATTAATTAATTGGTTCGTCTTTATAATCTACAAATTTCATCAGAGTAAAATTACCAAATTTTTGGTTTTCGATACATACAATATTCCTATGTTTGGGCTGTTTTATGCATATCAAACAATCCCAAACTAGGTTATGAAAAAATATCTCCGCATTGCAAGCGCATTAATTGTGGTAATTTTACTCGGCCTCTGGTGGAAAAGTAGCAGCGAACCCAAAGAAGTTCGCCTAGAAACCAAAGCCACCTTAACCGATTTTAAAAACTTGGTGGTGAGTTCAGGCGAAATCAAAGCCCTTAACTCTGAAAACATAAACGGCCCATCCTCACTCAGACAAGTAGGCATTTGGAATGTAAAAATTTCTGATCTGGTAACTGAAGGTACTTTTGTAAAAGCAGGAGATTACGTTGCAAGGCTTGATCAAACTGAAATAGCCACAAAAATTAGAGATACCCAAATTGAATTAGAAAAGCTAGAATCGCAATTTATTCAAGCGCAACTCGATACAACACTAACCCTTAGAACTACTCGAGACGAAATTTTGAATCTTGAATATGGATATCAACAACGAAAAATAAGTTTAGAACAGTCTGCTTTCGAACCACCAGCCATTATTAGGCAAGCAGAGTTAGATTTAGAAAAATCGAGCAGAGATTTAAAACAAGCTAAAGAAAATTATAATATTAAAAGCCGTCAAGCAGCAGCGAAAATGGCGGAGGTGAATGTTTCTCGTCAGCAAGTAATGCAAAAACTCCAAGATATGCAGAAACTTTTGCAAGAGTTTACCATTGTTGCTCCTCAAGATGGAATGGTTATCTACATAAAAGAATGGAATGGTGCAAAGAAAAAAGTGGGCGCTTCCATCTCTCCATGGGATCCTGCAGTTGCTACACTTCCAGATTTTTCTAAGTTGCTTTCTACCACATTTGTTAACGAGGTGGATATTAGAAAAGTAAAGGTTGGTCAGCTGGTGGAAATTGGTTTAGATGCGTTTCCAGATGTAAAACTTACAGGAAAAGTTAAAGAAG
>DAIRTB010000110.1:0-7184 GCA_036804105.1 Bacteroidota bacterium
GTTTAATCACAATTACATTCCCCCAGTTTTGGATCATGTTTACCTCGCCAATTTCGGATTATGGCGGCCCAAACAGGGGGTGGCAACATACTGGAGACATTAGCAGAATTTGGAATATCGTAAGCAACTTACGTAAAAAGGTAACTTTAAACTTCCCCCAACCTAATTATGGAGTTTTTATTTAATCAATACATAGCAATTGCTGCATACTTTATCTCTAAGAGAATGTTGGTGATTCTTACCTATCTTTTAGACTACTTAATTGCGAACTTCAGATTTTCATTCTTTGTGTACAAAGTTGTTGTAATAATTTTCACCTTGTTATCTCTCGTTTTATTTGCTTTACTATATTATAAAAATATTGATACATTATTTGAAAAAAAATTCTTAATCCTAAGTTTATTATCGTTGGTATTATTAGGTATAATTGTTATTCTAATTCCTATGTTTATCGGTAGTAATTTGAATTGGCAAAATTTGATGTTAAATCGACAATTTGCATTAATGAATACCCAATATGAAGGGATTAGTAAATTCCTTTTCAATTCTATTGTGGTTACAATTGCTTTTGTAAGCTATTTTAGAAAAAAAGAAAGTGTTACTGTATAAATGCCTTCCTAATTAAAAGTTTAAAATTTCAGTTACATTCCCGTTCTCCAAAACCAATTTGTAACCGCATAGAAAATTTGGTTTCGTTACATTTTCGTTTTGCAGAACCATTTTGTAACAAACAAGTTGGCTATTTTATTAATTGAATTTTACCTCCATCATAACTTATCTCTCAAAACTACTTTAGCCTATGCTTTTTCTTGTCGTACTTTCCTTTTAGGTGGTCAACTAAAGATTTTTTCCAAAGTGGAATACCGATAAAATAGGCTGCACCTCCAATTAAGTGGGCGCTAATCGGTGCGGTTAGAAATACGAAAAAGATAATGGCTACAACCCTGCTTCCCACAGGAAGGTTATGAAAATAAAGGGAAAGACAAACCAAGATTAATCCAACGCCTAAAGTTGCTGCTTTCGTGGTTACCGAAATTCGCAAGTATAAATCGGGCATTCTAATTATGCCAATTGCCGCAAGTAAAATGAAAATTGCACCTAAGGTTGCTAAAATTCCAATTATGAGATCAGTCATGTTTCTCCCTTCGTTCTAAATAATAAGAAAATGCGGTTGTACCTAGAAATGCAATCAAAGCTAAAATCATGGCAATATCTAACAAGGTTGCCTGATCGTAAATAATGCTGTAAACCGCAATTTGCGCAATACCAATGGTAATAAGTAAATCTAAGGCAACCACTCTATCTGCAATGGATGGACCAATTAGAAATCTAATAAACACCAAGAGGATGGATAGCATTAGAATGGGTTGTATAATGTAAAATAAATATTCGTGTAGGTTCATCTGGTAATTTGTAACAAGCGTCTTTCAAAACCATTTTTTATGCTGTGAATAAATTCTTCTTCATCTTTTAGGTACATGGCATGAATGTAAAGTGCCGATTTATCATCGCTTACATCTAAACTTAGGGTTCCAGGAGTTAGCGAGATAAGATTGGCTAATAGCGTAATTTCAATATCACTTTTCGCATCTAAGGGATACCGAATTATACCCGGTTTCATATAGAACGGTGGCGTAATTACATCAAACGCAACCTGAAGATTTGCTTTAATCAGCTCGTAAAAGAAGAAAAGCATAAAGGTTATCAGATTAAAAATTATTCTGAAATATTTTCTTTCCTCGCTGCCATGGCTAATAATCCACAAAATGCAGTAGCTCAGCAAAAAGCCGAAAGCAAAGTTGCCAACAGAATACGTTCCTGTTAATGCCAGCCAGATAAAGGTTAGCAAATTGTTCATCAGAAATTTTTTCTTCATGGTTGATGAGGGTTTGAAGTGCCTAAAACTGTGTTGATATATTCTGAGGGATTTACCAGCTGCTTGGCAATGGTTTCAGACAAAACTTGTATGTGTTGTGCACCAAAACCAATGTAGAGCGATACAAAAGCAAGTAAAACGATGGGCATCAATAGTTGAAATTTATGACCAATTGTGAAGTTTTCGTACAACTTTAATTTGGTATCCGGGGTTTTAAGGAAATCGCCAAATTTCCAAAAAACTTCCGCTATAAATCTGGCCACAATAAATAGGGTAATTAAACTGGCAAAAACTATTGCTCCAATAGTGAAATAATGGTTTTCTGAAATGCTCGCACCAATTAATGAAATCTTTGGCCAAAATCCTGAAAGTGGTGGAATACCTACTAACGATAACAGCGGAACCATAAACAGCAGGGTGAGTTTTGGGAATTCGTTGTAAAGTCCGCCCAACGACCGCATACTGTTGGTGCCTTTTATGTTGAAAATAATTCCCGAAACCATAAAGAGATTGGTTTTTACAATGATGTCGTGAATCAGATAAAAAACAGTACCAGTTATGGCAACTTGTGTAAAAATTCCAATGCCCACCATCATGTATCCAATGTGGCAGACTATGAGGTAAGAGAATATCTTTCGGATATTGTTTTGCACAAGCGCACCGAGGCCACCGCTTATCAGTGTGAGGATGGCTACCCACTGCATTACTTGCAGCAGAAAATCATCACCCACAAAAATTAAACTAAAAACTCTTAGCAAAGCATAAATGCCCACTTTGGTAAGCAAACCCCCGAATATTGCAGAAACTGCGCTTGGTGGGGTATGGTAAGCGGCTGGCAACCAGAAGTATAATGGAAAAACTGCCGATTTTATTCCGAATGCAACGAAGAAAAGCAAGGCCGTAATTTGCACCAACCCTCTATTCTCAATAGCCACCATTTTTAGATTGAGATCTGCCATGTTGAGCGTTCCAGCCAAGCCATACAAAATGGCCAATCCGGTGAGGAAAATAACCGAAGCCAACATATTCAGCGTAAAGTATTTTATTGCACCTTCTAGCTGAGCACGTTCACCTCCCAAAGTAAGCAAAACAAATGAGCTGATAATGATGATTTCGAACCATACATAAAGGTTGAAAATATCTCCCGTTAGAAATGCGCCGTTCAACCCAAGAATTAGAAAGTGCAGCATGGGGAAATACCCGTATTTCGATCTAGCCACTGAAACTGATCCTGCTGAGTAAACCGAAACTGCAAATCCAGAAATAGAAGTTAATAATACCAAGGTTGCTGCAAGTGCATCTGCTACGAAAGTTATGCCGAATGGGGCAGACCAATTTCCAGCTTGGTAGGTTAGTATGTTTCCATCGTACACCTTGGTGAACAACCAAATGGCAATCCCAATATTAATCAAGCTGCCGTAAATGCTTACAATTTTATTGATTCTTACATGCCCCCACATAAAAGCAAGAGCAATGGCCAAAAGGAACTGCCAGAGAATGGGGATAACTACTAAATGCTCGCTCATCGGTCTATATCTGGGGTGTTCATAAGGTCTAAATCGTCGGTTTTTACCACTTTATATGCTCTTTTAATCAGCACAATGGCGAATGCTTGCAACCCAAAACTAATTACAATTGCCGTAAGAATTAAAGCTTGCGGAATTGGGTCGGCATAAATTTCAAGCATTTTTGCATCGCCAGGAATTATGGGTGGTGCGCCTTGTGTAATTCTTCCCAAGAGGAAAATGAGTAGGTTAGCTCCGTTGCCAATTAAAATTAAGCCGATGATGAGTTTCACCAAACTTCTTCTAAGCATCAGGTAAAGGCCAGCTGCATATAAAATTCCGGTTAGAATTGCGAGTACAATTTCCATTTAGGCAACTTCCGATAAGGTGAAAATAATGGTGAGACAAACGCCAACAACAACAAAATACACGCCGATATCGAAAAACAAGGCAGTTCCTACCATTCCCAAAACTGGAAAAGGATCTGCGTACCAAAGGCCAGTCATAATGGGTTTGCCTACAAAAATTGGTGCAAGTAGGCTTAAAAACGAAATGGATAAACCGAAAGGCATTAGAAATCCTGGGTGTACTCGAATCAGATTTCTAGCCGTTTCTAATCCGTTTGCAAATGCATGAAGTACAAATGCGATGCTAGCAATTAAACCGCCCACAAATCCTCCCCCAGGTAAATAATGGCCACGTAAAAGAATGAAAACCGAAAACAACAGCAATAATGGAAGTAGATAATTTGAAGCGGTTTTTAGAATGATCGATTTCATATTAATGTCTTTGGGTAACTTTTAAACGTAATTTTAATAAAGCAAAAACGCCAATGGCCGCAATGGTAAGTACTGTAATTTCAACCATGGTATCGAAACCTCTGAAATCTACCAAAATAACGTTTACGATATTTTTTCCTTTGGCCAGTTTATAGGCGTTTTCAGCATAGTAAATGGTAGTTTCTCTGTTTTTCGGTTCGTTCAAAACCTCTAAAGCAATTAGGGTGATAAGACCCCCAGCAAACAAACTCAGAATGGAATCTCTGATTTTAGAAGTTAGGCTGGAGTTTTCTATGTATTTGGGTAAACGATATAATACCAAAACAAACAGAATTACGGTTAGGGTATCGATGGTAAATTGAGTCATGGCCAAATCTGGCGCTGAATAAAAAACGAAAAACATGCAGATGGTATAACCTACCACGCCCATGGAAACAATTGCTGCTAACCTTGAGGGACTGAAAACTGTAAAACCGATGGCCACAAACATTACCGCAGCCATGGAAACTTCCATAAAGGTTACTTCGGTAATCTTGCTGAAGTCGATGTATAATTTTAGCCCAGTAAATAAACGGTAGGCAAGCAGGCCACAAAGGAAAACCAAAATGGTGGTAACATAGTATCGCAAGTATCCATTTTGCAAGAAGTTGGTTGTTTTTAGCGCCATGAATTGAGAACCTGTAGCCAACTTTTCTGCGATTGCTTGTGGACCAAATCGCTCGAAACTCAATCCTCTCGCTTCATTTTTTTCTTTAGGTTTAAGGATGAAGTATAGCGCAATACCCACTCCGATGGTAAGTAAACTCAAGGCAAAAATTGTATTGAAGCCATGCCATAATTTCAAATGAATGATTTCTTCCAATCTAAGTGATAAGAGCGCCGGATTCAAAATATTATCGCCAATTATCTGCGGGAAAAATCCGAAAACTAAGCACAAAATTGCCAGAAAAAGGGGAGGAGCCCATAACAACGGACTTGGCAAATGGATCTTGCTAAATGCTTCTTGTTGCTTACCAAAAAATGGTTTAATGCCCACTAAAAAACCAGCATAAAGCAGTAAGATTTTGGTAAGAATGGATAATCCTGTTAGAAAATAAGGTGTTATTGGATGATGAAGGGTCGCTTCGTAAATCAAGTCTTTGCCCACAAAACCAAAGGTTGGTGGAACGCCTCCGTTCGATAAAGCAGCTAGAAATCCAGCTATGCCCACTGGAAGTAAGATTTTTCCCAAGCCCGAAAGTTTGGTAACATCTCGAGTTCCAGTTTCGTGATCGATAATGCCCGTTACCAAAAACAAAGTGGCTTTGTAAAGTGCATGAACGCAGATAAAAACCAAAGCAGCTACCAATGCGTCTTGTGTTCCCAAACCAATCAAAAAAACCATAATGCCGAGTGCAGAAATGGTGCTGTAAGCTAAAATGCCTTTTAAATCGGTTTTGAAGAAAATTTGAAAGGCGGTATAAATCATGGTAAAACCTCCAACAACCATTAAAGTGTTATGCCAGTAAATATGATTTCCCAATACAGGAGTGAAGCGAACCAGAAGGTAAATTCCCGCTTTTACCATCGTTGCCGAGTGTAAATAAGTGGAAACCGGTGTTGGTGCTTTCATGGCTCCAGGCAACCAAAAATGAAATGGAAACTGCGCCGATTTGGTGAAGGCTGCTCCGAAAATCAAACACATAATAATTACATAACTCGGATGTTCTTGTAAAACAACTCCAGAGTTTAGCAGCTCCTGAATGGAATAGGTGCCCCCAATATTTGCGATGAATAATGCACCAACTAGCAAAAGTAATCCGCCAAAGCCTGTTATAATCAAGGCTGTAAGTGCAGATTTCCGTGAAGCAGGGTCGTTATTGTTAAAACCAATTAGAAAGAACGAACTAATACTGGTAAGCTCCCAAAACATAAAAAGCGACATGAGATTGTCTGATAAAACCAAGCCCAACATGGCACTCATAAAGATGCTGAGGTAACCAAAGAATTTACCTAGATGTACATGGCCTTTTAGGTAATAAGCTGTGTAAATAAACACCAAACTGCCGATACCTGTTATTAAAAGCGCAAAAAGAAGTGATAAGCCGTCTAAGTGAAAACTTAAATTTAAGCCTAATGCTGGAACCCATTCGTAAATCTTTGTAATACTGCCATTTACCCTCACCTCAGTAACAAATTGTAAAAAATAGGCAAGTAAACCTATGGGAATTAGTGAGGCAAGTAGCCAAGAATTCCCTCTTAAGTATTTACTGAGTGGAATGAGTAAGAGGGCAAATACGATTCCCGATAAAATGGCTATAAGCATCAATTTAGTTCAGAATTGAGCTACAAGATAGGTTATTTAGATTTTAGCAGGTAGATTTTAGCCCTCTTAATACAGTTTTTGGCCAAATTGCGCATGATTTTCAAGCGCTTAAATTAAGATTTTATCTTGCCTTAACTAATGATTGCGGTTTAAATTAATCTGTGTGGCTAAGTGGTACACAGAGGTGGTTGGATCGTAGATGCCATTTTCAAGTTGTACATGAGATTCAAGAATTGTAACAATAGAATTTTTAGGTCTAGTAACATTTGGTTTATGATTTCTAGAGCAGTATAACGGTTGTTTGACGTTAATTGTTGGAACAAACGAAGAGACGTATTGCAAACACCCGAAAATGGAAATGAAACGAAATTAGACGCAAACATTGCGTTGTTTCTATGAGGTATTGGGTATTTAAATATGTGAGGGGGTGATTGGCGCATCTGTAGGGGCAAACCCTTGTGGTTGCCCAATCTTAATGTTTGCCTTTACCCTTTTATAAATTTGTTTGTGTAAATGTCAAAGAAATGCAATACCTTGAAAATTCAAAAGCTTGGCCAAATGGTATGTATTTATTCGAACTTAACTTTATGGAAATTAAAGAGCAGTTTAAAGGTAAAATTCAAGTACAACACTAATTAACATAAACCAAGGCTCGGCACATAGACATGTGTCGAGCCCGTTTTTTAGCATATGAAAAATTCTCTTTTTTTATTTCTTCT
>DAIRTB010000111.1:0-7134 GCA_036804105.1 Bacteroidota bacterium
TACGTACGCCTGTTGCTCTGTCTCTAATGGTTGCAATATCTGGAATTAAACCTACATACCAGAATACCAAGGAAACGGTTAAGTAAGTTGAGATTGCAAATACGTCCCAAAGTAGTGGTGAGTTAAAGTTAACCCAAAGAGAACCGTAGGTATTTGGTAAAGGGAAAACCCAGTAAATAACCCAAGGTCTACCTGCGTGTAATAGTGGGAAAATACCCGCACAGATTACAGCGAAGATGGTCATAGCTTCAGCAGATCTATTTACCGCTGTTCTCCATTTCTGACGGAACAACAATAATACTGCTGAAATTAAGGTACCAGCGTGACCGATACCAACCCAGAATACGAAGTTGGTAATATCCCAACCCCAGTTTACGGTTTTATTTAATCCCCAAACACCAACACCTACAAATAAAAGGTATCCGATGGCGAACAAACCTAAACATAAGGTTGCAAATGAAAGGGCGAAACCTAGGTACCACCATTTCGTTGGTTTGGCCTCAAGAGGCGAAGCGATGTCTTCCGTGATTTTGGAGTAAGAGGTCTCTGCTCCAGTAATTAACGGTCTTCTTATCGGTGATTCGTACATATTGATTACGTTCTCCTTTTAAATTATGCCTTTGGTGAATTTGATTTGTTTCTGTTCCTAATTTTAGTAAGATACTGAACAGTAGGTTGTGTGTTGATTTGCTCAATTACACCATACGTACGCTCATTACCAAACAATTTCGCAATTTCAGAATTCGGATCGTTTAAGTCTCCAAATACAATTGCGCCTGCAGAACATGTTTGCTGACAAGCCGTTTTGATAGAACCATCAACTGGTCTGCTACCATTTTTCTTGCCTTCTAATTTTCCAGCCTGGATTCTTTGTACACAGAAAGTACATTTCTCCATAACCCCTCTAGATCTAACCGTAACATCTGGATTCAATACCATTTTACCTAAATCGTTTTGCGCAGGGTTTACGTTATCAAACTTACTGTTGTGGAAATAATTGAACCAGTTAAACCTACGTACTTTATACGGACAGTTGTTGGCGCAATATCTAGTTCCTACACAACGGTTGTAAACCATCTGATTCAAACCTTCGTCGTTGTGTAGGGTAGCCAAAACCGGACAAACTGTTTCGCAAGGTGCGTTATCGCACTGCATACACATCAATGGTTGGAAAGATACATCTACGTTAGTGTAATCTTCAATGGTATCGTACTTAGCTTCCTGGTTAACAATATTGCCAGCATTATCAGAGAAAGAGTAGTAACGGTCAATTCTGATCCAATGCATCTCTCTTCTTCTAATTACCTCGTCTTTACCAACAACTGGAACGTTATTTTCAACTTGGCAACTTACCACACAAGCACCACAACCGGTACAAGCATTTAAGTCGATGGCCATACCCCAATGGTGGCCTTTATAATCTCTTTTCGTCCATAAAGTGATGGCATCTTTATCAACACCAGGCTTTACTTTCTTGAATTTTCCGTCTTCGCCTTTTACCGCAACGTATGGTCTAACATTACCAGCCGCAGGGTTAGCAATATACTCAGCAAGAGTTGCTTCTTTGAGGATATCGTTTTGTCTACCTTCAATGGTATGGTGCGTTTGTGTTTGTGCAAGATCTTGTCTTCTTCCAGTTGATTTAATGCTCACATTGCTAACCATATAGCTTCTACTTCCATCAACCATAGAAACAAATGGGAAGGCATTTTTACCTAAGTTATTGCCCACTTTTCCAGCAACTGTTCTACCGTAACCAAGTGCTAAACCAACGGCTTCTGGCATTAAGCCTGGCTGAATTAAAACCGGCACTTCAACTGCGTAACCATTAGCTGAAACTTCTACTACATCGCCTTCTTTAATACTGTTCGTATCAGCATAAGATTTAGAAACGATTAGGTAGTTATCCCAACAAACTCTACTAATTGGATCTGGGAATTCTTGCAACCAAGGGTTGTTGGCCATTAAGCCATTTCCAAGACCAATTTTCTCGTATAAAAATAATTCTAAACCAGATTTTTTCGGGGTGATTTTCTGAGCTGCCTCAGCTACTGAACCACCATTGAAGGAAATACCTGCGTTTGTGCTATTTGCATTTGCAACGCCATCATGCAAGGCAATTCTCCAAGAAGCATCGAACATTGAGTAACCAGCAGTTCCTGGCAAAATGTTTTGCTTCCAGTTAGATTGGATTAAATCGTAGTAAGTACCAGAAACACCAGCATAAACCATTAAAGATTCTTGCCACTGACGGGTATCGAATAACGGAGCAATTGCAGGCTGAGCCAAGGTATATGCTCCAGAAATTGCTTCCGCATCATCCCAACTTTCTAGGTAATGATGACTTGAGGCGATGTGTTTGAAAGCAGCATTGGTTTCGTCTGGTCTATCAGTTAAAGAAACTGATAAATCTATTTTCTCGATTGCTTTGCCAATTGCAGCACCATTTGGAAAATCGTAAACAGGATTTACTCCGTATGCTAAAAGCGCTTTAACAGTTCCTGCATTTAATTCTTCTACAAATTTTGCGAAAGCAGCATCGCTACCTTGCTTAATGTTGATGGTTGCTGATGTTGAAATGGTTGTACCATAATTTCCCAACATTCCGTTAATTCCGTTCACTAAAAGTTGGATGTTGGCATCGTTAGAACCACAAACCACTATTGAAGCACCTTTAGCATTCGCTAACTCTCTAGCGGTTGCTTTTAAAAGGTTACCAGGAACTTCCTCACCGTTTACGCTTAAACCAGCATTACCAGTTAAAGCGGCAACTTCATTATATAATCTCGCAATAACCTGACCTTCTTGCGATGGCTTGTAAGTTGCACGAACATCTGCATTTGAACCTGTTAAAGATAAATTTGCCTCGAATTGGATATGACGAGACATTTTCGGATTGGCTTTATCTACCTTACGTGTAGTTGAGTAATCGGTAGTAAACTTGTCTGACATTACCCAATTTCCTAAGAAATCTGCTCCAATGCCTACAATTACTTGGGCTTTATCGAAATTGTAAACTGGAATGGCTCTTTTACCTAAAGATTTCTCGTTGGCAGTTAAGATACCATCGTAAGAAATACTATCGTAAACAACATGCTCGGTTGTTGGGTATTTTGCTTTGAATGATGCAATTAAACTTTGAGTTGTTGGCGATACAATGCTATGGGTTAAAATTCTGATTGCTCCACCAGCAGCAGAGATTTCGGCACCAGCAGACATTGGCTTTCTAAAGCGAGCAACATCATACAAATTTAAAACAGAGGCGTTAACCCTTGCATTTATACCTGATTTGTTAGTTACTGAAAGCGGATTTGCATCTATTTTAATAGGTCTACCCTCACGAGTTTTAACCACCACACTTGCAAAGTCATGACCATCAAAATATGTTGAGGCATAATAGTTAGGAATGGATGGTGAAATTGATTCCGGTTGGTTAAGCAAAGGAATGGCTTTTCTTACAGGAGCTTTAGTACAAGCAGCAAGAGTAGCTGCCGATAAACTAAAACCGAAAACCTTTAAAAAGTCTCTTCTGTTAGATTGCAATTCTAAATTAGCCGGATTTGCCAATTCTTCCAGGGGAAGCTCCTCTGCAAACTCTTTTGAGGCTTCTTCAACAAAAACATCTGCGTTTTTGTACTCGTCTATACTTTTCCAGTACTTCTTAGTCGAGTTCTCCATGTTATCTATTTGGGGGATATTTTGTTTGATTAATAATGACATTTAGAACACTCAAGGCCACCCATATTTGCAATGGTAATGCCTTCTAAACCAGCATGTGGATTTTTGGCCTTAGCTTCTTTATGTTCTTTAATTTTTTCTGCGTGAACTTCTTGGTAGTAACCGTTCTCTAAATTAACCTCAGTTTCTCTGTGGCAATTAATACACCAGCCCATGGTTAAATTAGAATGTTGCGCCACAACTTTCATTTCTTGGATTTCACCATGACAAGTTTGGCAAGCAATACCTGCAATCTTGTAGTGTTGCAAGTGATTGAAGTATGCGAAATCTGGTAAATTGTGAATTCTAATCCACTCAATTGGTTTACCAGTTTCTACAGCATTCCAGATTTTTTTAATTTCTGGAGATTCGGTTTTAATTTGGTTGTGGCAGTTCATACAAACGTTTGCTGATGGAATGGTAGCCATTTTACCTCTTTCAACACCCGTGTGGCAGTAAGAACATTCAATATTGTGCGTTCCAGCATGCAATTCGTGTGAGAATGCAATGGGTTGAGTTGGTGCGTAACCTTGTTGAATACCCACTGTTTTAGTTCCATAAACTCCAGCTGCACCTAATAATACAACTGTGCCTAGAATTGAAACCGCAATAAATGTTGCAGGCTTAATTTTCTTAGCATCTAAAAGAATTTCGTATTGGTCTGGGTTAATCTGACCATTTGCAATTTTAGACTCAAGGTCTTTTTGTAGTTTTCTATTAATAAGGTATAAAACGAGCAATACGCAAAGAATGGCAAAAGCAATCCAAACCATAACACCGTATCTAGCAAGAATACCATATTCCTCAACTGAAACTTCTGGTTTTTCACCTGCAACTTCCGACGATGGTGCTGCTGGTGCAGCTGCTGAAGCTTCATCACTTAACACTTTAATGTGTGCAATTACAGCTTTAATCTCCTCGTCAGACCAGCTTTCGTAGGCAGGCATAGCTATTTTATTGTACTCTTCGTAAATAGCAATGGCTTGTTTGTCTCCTGAAGCAATTAAAGCTGCAGAATTCTTAATCCACTTAATTAACCATTCTTCTGAATACTTTTCATGAACGTCTTTTAGAGGTGGACCCACCAATTTCTGTTCCATTTGGTGGCATGCAACACAATTGCCTTCATAAAGCGACTTGCCATCTACTTGGGCATTTGCTATTGTGCTGATAAAGAGTGATGTGACAAGGGCCATCATCAAGCCAATTTTCATTTTCTTCATATAACCTGAAAATAAGTGCATTTTGGTGTTTAAAAGTCGTTGCATTACGGATTTTATACAGTTTGCAAAAATAGAACGAAAACCATCTGAACCATTTAGTAATTGCTAAATTTTATCCACTAAATACTAATTTAAAAAGGTTCTAAACTAGTAAAAACTGTGAAAATATTTCTCTAAACGATTTATTCCACTAGGAGCTTTAATTTTAAATAATTAAATAGCCAAACGAAGGTTAAATGTTAGCAAAGAAACGAACTAAATCAAAAACAATATTTTGCAAAAAAAAATGGAAATTATCAGCTAAAACGGTTTAAAATTGCATCCGTGTTTGCAATTGTAGATATAGAAGCAACGCATTCGAAATTTCCGGAAGGTAGAATGATTGAGATTGCAGTAATACTCCATAATGGTTATGAAGTGGTGGGAAGATTTCATTCTTTCGTAAATCCAGGCCATTCTATTCCAGGTTTTATCGTAAACCTTACCAAGATTACCGATGAAATGGTAGCCAATGCACCTAAATTTTACCAAATTGCCCCTGCTCTATTTAAAATATTAGATGGTAAAATATTTGTAGCGCACAATGTGAGCTTCGATTACCAGTTTTTAATAAAAGAGTTTCAAGCGGTTGGAATGGATTTGAAATTAGAAACCTTAGATACCATTGATTTAAGCAAGAATTATTTGCCCGGACATCCAGCTTACGGTCTAAATAAACTTACCAAAAGCTTAGGAATAAAAATGAAAAACCATCACCGAGCTATTGCAGATGTAGTGGCTACTGAAATTATTTTTAATCTAATTTTAGAACAAGCTGGGCAATCTTTTATTGAGGAGCAAAATAATAGATTATTACATGGATAACTAAATGTTTTTCTTTTTGAAATTTGGTTTTTTGAAATCGAATCTATAACCACAAACTATAGAAAACTCAACAAAGCCTATTTGTTGTTTAGCCCGATCTGGGAATCCTGCTTTTTGATGAATATTGAACAAATTAGCATAACCTGTTCTTATTTCTGGTTGTAGAAAAAAGCGATTTAACAAATTAAATCTAAACCCTTGATTTAAAGATATTGCCATACCAGAAATATGTGGCCTATTGGTATATCTCGTTCCTGCAAACGTCCAATCTGTCCAAGTTAATACTGGACCAATTCCGGCACCTGCACCAATTTCTAGGGAAAATTTATTGTTTTTACTTCTGGAAATGGTGTGAAAAAAATCACCATTAAAACGGATATAATTTAAACCATCGCTATGTTCGAACTGCATGAAAGATCTGTTCAATATTAGTTGTTGATTATCGTAAGTTCCCTCGTAAGCAGGATTAGCCTCCGCAGAAATATAGCCATCAATAATGCCCATTTGGCCATTATCCATGCGGTATTTTAAATGATCCCACCCAAGACTAACCTGAAAACCATTCTCGAACACCCGCCCCACAAAAAAAGAAAATTGAGGGATGGTAATTAATCCAGGATTAAAATATTCTTTAGCCGTAAACGGATTGGGCATGTCTTTTGCTTTAACCTCACGTAATGTGAAATCGTAACCGGGACCTGTAAAATGTATGGTACTTGGTAGATATTGTGTTCTGTTATAGCCCCAAGTTAAAAACCATTTTTTATTGGTTTGAGCTGATGAAAATGAAACGAAACTTGAGAAAAGAGTAATAAACAAAAATATCTGCTTCATAACGTAAAATTAGAATGCAAAGGTAGGATAAGCTAAGTAAATAAAAGCAACTAAGATTAGGCTAGCACATTAAAAATGTATTCAGTTAAAGAAGCTACTGATCTAATAAGGGCATAATAAACAGAAATGCTGCTACAGTCCAACTGAAAGGAATTCTGGTATTTATTGTCCTATATACCCTACCAGCCCTGCTTGCCCAAAAGCGGCACAAAAACAAAATCGTGAAATGTCTCAATTTCTGGAGTTCCGTCTGGTAGTTTGGTTACCCTGAGCATTTTCTGCTGTTTTTCGTTACCAACTGGAATTACCATAATTCCACCAATTTTTAACTGATTGAATAAACTTTCTGGAATTTCTGGTGCACCTGCGGTAACAATTATTCTGTCGAATGGAGCATAACCAACCAAACCCTCTGTGCCATCTCTTAAAAATAATTGCGGATTGAAACCCAAACTTGGCAACATTTTTTTTGCCGATGTAAATAAATCTCTTTGGC
>DAIRTB010000112.1:0-2975 GCA_036804105.1 Bacteroidota bacterium
GTACCACAAACTTAAACTCTATATACTCTGTAAAAGAGTTGATTACCAAAACTAATAAGTGAAAATTGCTACTTTTACACCGTATGAAACTACTTTTCTCTTTCTTTTTAATTTTGGCGTCTTTTAAAATTAATGCACAAAACCCTACAAAAAGAGTTTTGTTTATCGGAAATAGTTACACCGGCGTAAACAACCTGCCGCTAATGGTAGCCAATGTTGCGAATTCAATGGGCGATACGATTATTTTCGACAGCAATACCCCAGGAGGCTACCGTTTCATAAATCATATTACGAACAGCCTAACATTAACAAAAATACAGCAAGGCAATTGGGATTATGTTGTACTTCAAGAGCAAAGTCAAGCCCCATCTTTTCCACCATCGCAGGTTGAACTTACCGTTTTCCCTTTTGCGAGAGCCTTAGACAGCGTAATTAATACACATAACCCATGTGCTGAAACCGTATTCTATATGACTTGGGGCAGAAAAAATGGAGATGCCAATAATTGTGCGAATTGGCCACCTGTTTGCACCTATGCCGGAATGGATAGTCTTTTAAATCTTCGCTACCGAATGATGGCGGATAGCAATGAGGCAATTCTTTCTCCAGTGGGAGCCGTTTGGAAGTACATCAGAACGAATTTTCCAAACATAGAACTATACGATCCAGATCAAAGTCACCCCTCCGTTCGAGGAACATATGCCGCAGCCTGTTGCTTTTACACCACTTTATTTAGAAAAGATCCTACCAACATTACCTTTAATGCTGGGTTACCAAACACCGATGCCAATAATATAAAACAAGCAGTTAAAGAGGTTGTGTACAATAATTTAGCTGATTGGCACATTGGAGCATACGATGTGAATGCAGATTTTACTCACAATATCAGTAGCCTGCAAACGGTTAATTTTTTGAACAGCTCACAGAATGCCACAAATTTTCTTTGGTTTTTTGGTGATGGAGATACATCATCAATCGAAAATCCTGTTCATAACTATACAGTTCCTGGGAATTATACGGTAACCTTAATTGCATTCAAATGTGGACTTTCAGATACGCTTTCCCAGGTGGTTAATGTATTACCGCAAAATGTTAAGTCAATTAAAGATGAATCTAAATTCTCGATTTACCCAAATCCAGCCTTAAATCTTCTAAGCATAAAATTGAGAGATAACGGAAAATTCACTTACAAGATTCATAACCTAAAAGGGCAAGTAGTTAGGGTTGGAGAATTGTATGATTTTGAAAATTTTATCAACATCGAATCTTTATCGTCAGGAACGTACATTTTAGAATTGATGGACGGTAAGATTTTAGTTGGACAAGAGAGGTTTGTGAAGGAGTAGGAGGGAAGGCTTGCATTTTACTTTACTAAGACGTATTTATTAATGCTTCAATAAACTCTCTTCCAAGACTCAAATAGGATTTCTCTTTGTTTATCGTCTTTTAAAATCTCTTGAAGCCATGATTGTGGATTTCCAACATTTCGTTGCTGTAATTTATCTTGATAGTATATGAAATCCTCAAAATCGTACCAATTTATTTTGAAATGATTTTGAAGAGCGTAAACCGCAATTTCTGGTGCTATTGCGGTTTTATTCGGACACGAGTGGATAGTGGTTTCTAAGGTATCGTTTGAAATTTTTGAAAGCAGGAAATCTTGAATCTCCTGCTTATCACGATCAAAAAAGTTTTTCCAACTTGGACTTGCAGACATAACACAAGCTTCACTGCCAAACTTTCCATTTGAAACATATTCAGCTCCAACCAAACAACCACCTTGCTTAAACAGAAGGAAATTCCATAAACTATCAATTTCCATCTCATTAAAATTAATGGGAGAGGAGCTTACCTCTTTATTTTCTGTTTTGCTTTTAATACTCTTAGTTTTTTTATCGCAAGCGGTAAAAACTAGGATAAATACTAGAAGTTGGGAAAATCTAAGAATTCTAAGCATTCTTTCTCAGTATTACCCCGCCAAATCTTCCTCAGTTATTTTTCTGAAAGAAAAATGATAACCTTCGTAAACCGCTATGCCATAAAATAGCAAATCCATTCCTCTAAAAGTAGCTTTCATAAGTGCCGGGAAGTAGGCGTAATCGAATTCAACCAGTGTTTCAATATATCCCAAATTCTCTTCATTAGCTATGAAACCTATTATGCTAAGGAAGTTACCAATAAATACACTTAGTAAGGCAATTCCAGCACCCCAAAAACCAAAGATTTTTTCAATTCCATTACCAAACTTTCTAATTGCGAAACCAACGCCAGCTCCAATAGCAACTGCCATATAACCAATCTGATAATTCGTAGCCACCGTTAATGCGCCCCAAGCTATTGCACCGATAAAACCAACTATAATTCCTGCTAGAATGCCAGGAATTAAACGTTGCTCCAATTTTAAACGTTCTAAAATTTCTGGGGATAGTGTTTGTACCACCTCAGAAGGCGCTAAACCCTCTAGCTTTTCGGCAGGAGAGGCTATTTTTACCGATTCATCTAAGGCATAATCGGGGCAATCACCTTGAAAGGTTGCACGTTCGCCAGTAAGGTTACATACTAAACCCAATTTTAGATCCATTTTTCTATTCAAGCAGCGCTCGCAAAATACCAGTTGTTCTTCTCTTGTCACTTTAGTTTATTTAAAGGTGGTTTTGGTTGAAACTTATCAGGAATCTTTATATTAACAACAAATCATTTGAACTTTTTTGGTGAAAATTAAGATTGAATCAAAATTTGTCAAATCTATAAATTTATTTCAAACTTTATGTTTATAAAGAATTATTTTTTAGCGCCTGAGTTTTGCGTTTTTCTATTGACCTATATTTCTAAATCATAGCTTTAGTGATGTAGTGGAAGAAAAGTAATTCAATGGTTAGACCCTAGTAAAAGAGACACTGCAGTTTTAAACGAACAAGGGATCAAAGTTTGAAAAAATATAAAGGGGACGGTTCCGCAAAAATCTATTTAACATA
>DAIRTB010000112.1:2985-7105 GCA_036804105.1 Bacteroidota bacterium
AATGAAATAAAGACAAGCAACTTAATTTACAAGCAGATATCTTGGTGAAATGTAACTATTAGTTGAATTTCAAAACCGGAGCATCATCCAAAAAGATAAAAACTAGCGTACAGTTTTACGTCTGTTGCTGGCAAAGTCTTTGAAAACGTATTCGCCGAGACCTTTTAAACTGCTGAAAAATGCTCGGCCATTGTTTACCTCAGTAAACTGATTTACAAAGTCTTGAAGGTACGGATCTCTAGCAATCATAAAAGTAGTTACAGGAATTTTTAACTTCTTGCATTGAGCCGCCAAGCCTAAAGTTTTATTTAGAATCTTCAAATCGATGCCGAAGCTGTTTTTGTAGTAATCGCCATTTTCTTTCAGGCAAGTTGGTTTACCATCGGTAATCATGAAGATCTGTTTATTCGGATTTTTCCTTCTCCTTAAAAGATCCATTGCCAATTCTAAGCCGGCAACTGTATTTGTATGGTAAGGGCCAACTTCCAAATACGGCAGATCTTTCACACTAATTGGCCATGCATCGTTTCCAAAAACAATAATGTCTAAGGTGTCTTTTGGATATTTCCGCATAATCAATTCCGATAATGCCATTGCTACTTTCTTAGCTGGAGTTATTCTATCTTCACCATAAAGAATCATGGAATGCGAAATATCAATCATCAAAACCGTTGATGTTTGGCTATAATGCTCTGTTTCAACAACTTCTAAATCGTCTTCGTACAACATAAAATCGCCCAAACCATGATTTACTTGCGCATTTTTGATAGAATCTGTAAAATCGATTTGCTCGCTGCCATCACCAAATCTAAACTTGCGTCTATCGGCAGTAGTTTCTAAGCTGGCTCCATTATAAGGAGTTGAGTGTTCTCCTCTCCCACCTTTTTTCAGTTTTCCGAAGATCTCCTCCAACGATTGCTGACGGATTCCCTGTTCTGTTTTGGCTGTAATCTTAGCAACCCCTTGCTCGTTTGTTTTAATATAACCCCGTTCTTCTAGATCTTTGATAAAATCGCCCATGCCATAATTGGCATTGGTAAGCTTGTATTGCTTGTCGAGTTGATTCATCCAATCCAGCGCTTCTGAAACATCTCCATTAGTGTATGGCATTAGCTGCAGAAATAAATCGAGTAAGCGTTCAAAATCTGATTTATCGCTGTTTGGATCGGGAACGAAGTTGGTGAATCTAAAACCTTGCATACTAGAGTTACATTCTTTAGCCAATAAAAGTTTTGTAAGTGTTCTGTTTAAGTAAAATCGGCGGTGAGTTACCACCATATATGTCGCACCTTCGGAGCTCAAATGATAGAAGCTGTTCTTTTCTATTGTGATGGCACACCTAACTAGTTAGATGTTTGAAATAGTTTGACTTAAAAAATCTAAATAAAAATCATCAAACATAATAGAAAACATTTTATTTTATTCGTTAATTGGTGGCTTAAATGCGGGTAGTGCCAAACCTGTTTTCGAAGAAAACAATTGTAAATACCTGAAAACATTTGAGGCATTAAAAACAAAATGCGGGTAATTGCTACCCGCATTTCTGTGCCCAAGACTGGATTCGAACCAGCACGTCCTTTCGAACACTACCACCTCAAAGTAGCATGTCTACCAATTTCACCACCTGGGCGGTTTAGAGTGTGCAAATGTAAGTACTTTTTTGAAAAATGCTTGCTAATAAATTGAGAAAACAATTATTGAAGCCACTGAAAAAAAGAAAATTGCGGTTACAAAAAATGCCAAGTTTATTTGAAGGAATCTTCCAACTGTTCTTCCCCACGATTCCTGATAAAACCGTTTTAAAGCTACAATTAAATACCATATGAAATAGTATAGAGAAAGTTTGGTGAAAAATTCTGAGTCGAAATAATCTGCAATACTCATTAGAAGTAATGCGAAGAAAAACACTGCCTGCGTATGAAAAGCAAATACCAAATGCTCTGAATAATACACATCTTGCTTGAAGTAAATTAAACGAAGTACCAAGGCCATTACAGGCAAAAGAAAGAACAAAACTATGGGCAATTTACTTTGGTAAAACTTTTTAAAATCGTCAGAATCGAAATTGGCAATCTTTTTAGACTGTGCTGATAACCAGCTATTTATAAGGTTATCTTCAATTTCTAGTTGAGCTAACGCATCCTTACTGCTTATGGCTTTATCTTTTTTATACAACTTGTAAAGCCTACTCCATTGCGTATCAGTAAAATCTAAGTGAATGGAATTATCCTTAACTGTATCTTGAATTTTCGAAGTGTCGATATTCAAATCTAAAATGCCTAAATCAATTTTTTCGTTAGTTGAAATTGAGGTACTATCTTCAAGAGTAACATCTTCATTGTCAGCTATTCCTTCTTTAAAACCCTCAGCGAAACTATCGCCCGCATTGCCTAGATTTAAGGAAAGAAATAGGAATAAGAGAATGGAGCTAACAAAATATATTCTGCTAGGGGTTAGGTATTGAATCCGTTTACCTCTCCTCCATTCCAGCGATAGATGTCCAGGCTTAGTGAATAATGGGATTAAACTGTGAAACACCCTCGCATCCAAAGAAAAGAAATTGCTCAGGCTATCTTTAATCACCATACCAATTGTATTTCTAATGGTATTGTTTTCTTGTCCACACTGCGGACAGAAATTATCGGCCTTGCTGATTTTGGCCATGCAGTTCATGCAATTATGAGCTTTTACAACTCCCTTCATCTAGATATTTGCTTGCGTAAAGCTAATAAGCGGGAATAGAAAAACCACATCCTCAAAAGAAAAAAGCAAGCTTTCTTTTGGGATGTGGTTCGAAATTTTAAATTGTTTACTTCAATTTAGGAAAATATTTATCCTCTAAGTACTTGGCTTTCTCTACCTTATAATCAAAATCCAGTGGCAGGGTAATTAAACCGCTTAAACGTTTAACAATTGGTGTAATTCTGTAAGATTTAATTTGCAATCCATTATCCTTGGTTGGAATATCCTTTTGCAATTTTGGTCTATTTCCCATAACTTAATTTTGAATGCAAATTTAAGAAAAGATTATTCGTTCGTAAAAATCAGTAATTCCTAGATTTCCCCGTAATAAAATACAATAAAATAACTCTTACCGCTGCGCAATATTGTCTATAATATCGTGGATGGTTACAATCTGGTAACCTTCGTCCATCTTAATTAAAACTGCTGGATTTTCTTTGGTTATTAGCGCTGCAACTTTCTCGATATCGGTATCTGGACTAACCACAGGAAATGGTTTTCCCATAATTTCGGATACTGGTTTGTTTTTGATATCGTCGCTCATAAGCATTTTAGAAAGCAAATCAGTATCGTTTATTGAACCTAAAACTTCAGTTCCTTCAATTACCGGCAACTGAGAAATCTTGAAATTAACCAACTTTAAGGTTGCTTGCGCAATAGTTTGGGTGGGCAACACGGTAACCAAAGGCAGGTGTAAACGATTCTTTATCAGATCTAAGGCCGTTTTACGCTCTTTCACCATAAAGCCCCGGTCTCTCATCCAATCGTCGTTAAACATCTTACCCAAGTATCTTGTGCCGTGATCGTGAAACAAAACCACCATAACATCGGTAGGTTTTAATAAATGTTTCAGTTGGTGAATTCCAGCTATTACTGCACCTGCGCTATTTCCAACAAAAATGCCATCTTCTCTAGCAATTTTACGTGTGTATATGGCGGCATCTTTATCGGTTACCTTTTCGAAAAGATCTATTAAACTGAAATCAACATTTTCTGGAAGAAAATCCTCGCCAATTCCTTCGGTTATATAAGGATATATCTCGTTCTTATCAAAAATACCTGTTTCTTTATAAGTCTTGAAAACAGAACCATAAGTATCTATTCCCCAGACTTTAATATCGGGATTTTGTTCTTTCAAATATTTAGCAACACCAGAAATAGTACCTCCCGTACCAACACCCACAACAAAATGGGTTACTTTTCCTTCAGTTTGCTGCCAAATTTCAGGTCCTGTACTCTCATAATGGGCTTTTGCGTTCGATGGATTGTCGTATTGATTTGGTTTCCAGCTATTGGGTACCTCATTTACCAATCGAGAAGAAACCGAGTAATACGATTTTGGATCTTCTGGCTCAACATTAGTTGGGCAAACAATTAC
>DAIRTB010000113.1:0-5854 GCA_036804105.1 Bacteroidota bacterium
AACCGATCTTGATACCAAGCATTTGCACCCATAAAAGAGGTTTGGAAACCACCTTGCCTACCTTGCGGTTTGCGGTATTTTACATCTAAAACAGAAGAAAGTTTATCGCCATAAACTGCTTCGAAACCACCACTTGAAAACTGGACAGATTCTACTAAATCTGCATTGATCATGCTCATACCTTCCTGCTGTCCAGATCGTTGTAAAACAGGTCGATAGATTTCAATATCGTTTACATAAACCAGGTTTTCGTCGAAGTTGCCACCACGCACAGAATATTGTGAGCTGAGTTCATTATTTGTTCTGGCACCAAATGATTGCAAAATCATTTCAAAATTTCCAGTAGGCGAGGGCAGACCCTTACTTACTCTTGGATCTATCTTTATCATGGAACCCTTTTGGTCTAAGCTTCCTGTTACAATCGCTTCACCACCGAACGTGTAGGTTTGCGGTTGAAGTTTCATGTTTATCCTGCTGGTTTCGTTAGGTTTGAGTTTTACATTTTGGCGCTGACTTTGATATCCTAAAACTGAAAAAACGATGGTAACGGTTTTATCTGCTGGAATTTTTAAATTATAAATTCCTTGCTGATTGGTGGTTGTACCCAAATTGGTTTCTAAAACAGCAACCGTAACCAAATCTATTGGTTTGTTGGTGGCTGCATCATAAACAAAGCCTGTAATATTGGCTTCTTGAGCAAATGTGTTTAGAGATACACTAAAAAAACTAAAAATCAGTAGAACTGCCGATAGGCGCATGTAGGGCAAAACGAAGAAAATTAGAGTTTGGTGTAAGTGTTTATAGATTTTAATTCTGAAATGGTTTTTTTCGGATTTTCGGCAGAGAAAACTGTGTTTCCAGCTACTAAAACATCTGCTCCAGTTACCAATAATTTTTCTGCGTTATTTAATGTTACCCCGCCATCAATTTCAATTAGGAAGCTGGCATTTCTTTTTTCACGAAGTTCAACCAACTCATTGATTTTTCTATAAGTGTTTTCAATAAATTTTTGTCCGCCGAAACCTGGATTTACAGACATTAAACACACCAAATCTAGGTCCTCGGCCACATCGTTCAACAAAGAAACTGAGGTATGAGGATTAATGGCCACACCCGCTTTTACTCCATATTGATGAATATTTTGGATGCTTCTGTGCAAATGATTACAAGCCTCAATATGCACCGAAATTACCACAGGTTTGTAAGCCGCAAAACGCTCAATGTAACGATCTGGATCTACAATCATCAAATGAATATCTAATGGTTTTTGGGCAATTTTGGCAACTGCATCAATAACGGGAAAGCCGAAAGAGATATTGGGTACAAAAAGGCCGTCCATTACGTCTATGTGAAACCAATCTGCGTTACTTTGGTTAACCATTTCAATATCAGCACCTAATTGTGCGAAGTTTGCAGCCAAAACTGAGGGTGCTATTAAATGCCTTTTCATTGTTTGCAAAAATAAGGTTTTCGCATAGTATTTTATAAGAAATAAAAATGAAGCGATTTAAGAACTATTTTCCATATTTTTTGCTTTTCTTTGAAGGAATTAATGAATAAATATGGTACTAGCATTGTGTTTTTTGATGGGGTATGTAATTTGTGCAATTTTTCGGTGGATTTTTTAATCCGAAAAGACACAAAAAACAAATTTCTATTTGCACCCCTTCAAGGTGAAACTGCCCTAAAGCTGCTACCAAGTAATACTTCAAATCAGTTAGATTCTGTTGTCTATTACAAAAACGGAACTATCTACACGCATTCAGATGCAGCAATTCAAATTTTGATTTCCCTTGGTGGAGTATTTTCTTTTGCCAAAGTTTTCTTAGTTTTTCCAAGTATCCTTCGTGATTCGGTTTATAAACTCATTGCCAAAAAAAGATATAAATGGTTTGGCAAAAAGGAAACTTGTAGATTGCCAACTGCGGCAGAAAAAGAAAAATTTCTAAATTGAACTGGTGCTTGCTTGAATTTTGATAGCAAAATTCAGCCTATTTCCAAACCCAATTTTCATAGAAATTGTATTCTAAGTTATTTTTTGAGGCAATCTGTTTTAACTCACTTTTAAAAGCCTCTAGATTTTGAACGTTATACTTTGGAACAACCAGACTTTGACCGCTTTTAACTTCTATTAATATAAGCGTAGGGATTTCATTAATTATCGCCAGCTCGTTAATTTCAATTTTACTTTCAGCACCTTCATCAGACGCTTTTAAATAGTGAGGTGTAATTTCTAAGGTAGTTGTTTTATCAAATTGCTCCCAATAATGAGCTCGTACCGCTTTTTGATAGTTTTTCTTGTAATATCCTTTCTCCCATAATGGGTAAAGAAAGAACCAACCAATGGCCAAAACGAAAAATACTGTTGCCATGGTAGAGTTGCCTTCATACATTTGAAAAAAGCCAAAAAGCAGATAGACAATAGATAAAAACAACTTTCCTCTAAACCTTTTCTTTCGGATTTTTTCCGATTGTGAGGCAACAAACAATTGATGAGTAAGAAAATCTTCTTCCTGAACTTTATATTTTATGGTCATTAATTTTCAAGGTTTTGAGGATGTGGTTTCGCAATAAGTTCGTCTTTATCCTCAACATTTAAAACTAACAATCCGGCCAAAATCATACTTACGCCTCCTAAAACGAGGGTTAGCATGGTGTTTCCGTGGAAAAATTGCATGGTGAAATACCCAAGAATTGATGCTGCAACAATCTGGGGAATCACAATAAAGAAATTGAAAACTCCCATAAAATAGCCCATTTTATCAGCTGGAAGTGCACCTGCTAGCATTGCATAAGGCATAGACAAAATACTTGCCCATGAAATTCCAACCATCGCCATGGAGACCATTAGATAATTGGGATCAGTTACAAACATCATAGAGATTAAACCAATACCACCAATCATTAAACTAAGCATGTGGGTAATTCTTCGATTGGTTCTTCTAGCTATCAAAGGTATTAAAAACGCAAAAAGTGCCGCTATACCATTTCTTACCGACGATATTACACCAATCCAATCTGCACCTGTATTATATTCTTTCTGAACCCTTTCTAAAGTTGCTCTTTCTGTGGCGTCGGGATTGCCCTTTTCTAAGTAATAACCAGCTAAATTGGTTGTTAGAATTTTCATTTCCTCGTCACTTTGAAATCGATCTATTTCTTTTAAATCGCCCTGAAGTGAATTTATGCGCTTCTGTTCTTTTTTTATATCCTCTTCAGATCTGCTCGCATTACCACCTGTTTCAAGGGTATTATTCTTTATAAATCCAGAGATTTTTTCATATAAAGCAGTGGTTACTTTCATATCGTAAATGTTGGAAGTTACTGCATTTGTAGCGTAGATCCACATTGAAAATAGCGCAAACCAAGTAAAAAACTGAACAATTGCCAGTTGCTTCATAGTTTTTGGCATTTTAAAAATCCCTTCAAAAGACTCTTTTAAAGCCATTTTTAAGGTTGTTTTACGCTGTTCTTCTCTAAACCTTTCAAGGTTTTCTGGCGGAAATTCTTTGGTAGTAAAAACAGTGTACATAACCGCTGCCAAAAATGCGAATGCGCCAAGATAAAAAGACCATTTTACCGCATCTGGAATTACACCCGCTGGGGCAGTATTGCTCACATTGAATAAATTGGTGAACATCCAAGGCAGCATAGCAGCAATTACAGATCCAACTCCAATAAAAAAACTTTGCATTGCAAAACCCTTGGTTCGTTGCTCTGGCGACAGCTTATCGCCCACAAAAGCTCTAAAAGGCTCCATCGAAATATTAATAGCCGCATCCATTATCCAAAGCATTCCACCGGCAACCCAAAGTGTAGGAGAATTTGGCATTATTAGAAGGGCAATAGCTGCCAAAATAGCTCCAATAAAGAAAAAAGGTCTTCTTCTTCCCCAATATGGGTGCCAAGTATTGTCGCTTAAATAGCCAATAATGGGTTGAACCAATAGCCCAGTTACCGGTGCTGCAATCCAAATCAAAGGAATTTCGTCTTTATTTGCACCAAGTGTTTCGAAAATTCTACTAACATTTGAGTTTTGTAGCTCAAACCCAAATTGGATTCCCAAGAACCCAAAACTCATGTTCCAAATCTGCCAAAAGTTTAGGCGAGGTTTCTGTGTCATCTCAAAAAGATATGCTTAATTGTTCGTTGTAATTTTTAAAGCGGATGTAAGGTAGCAGTTTTATATGAGCCTCATCACCACGTTTTTCGAATGGGTCGAAATCTGAGACTTTATCAATAAAATGGTAATCTGCTACACCAATTTCAGATGATAAACCATCCAATTTTATTTTTTTATAGTCGATGTTTTGTCCGTGAATAAACACCTGTACCTCTTCGAAAATACTTTTGAATTTCCCTTCCGAAGCTCCAATGGTTAAAGTTCTATATTCTTCATCATAGTTAATGATTCTTTTTAAGAATTCACCTTTTTCGTGTTTATAGGTAAGTCCATCATCTTCATAATAATCGAAGCTGCCATCTGAACCTGTGTAAATATGAATTTCTAAGGCTCCATCTGGCTTCTCGCTAGTGCTTTGAACCAATGGTTGAAGCATGGTAATTCCACCAGCTTTTACAAAAATGGGCAACCTATTTAATGGGGTTTCTACGAAATGCTCACCGGCTGTATAAAAAGCATCATCAAACAAATAATACCAATTACCTTCTGGAAGCAGAATCTTTGAAAATTGAACATCAGATCTTACAGGACAAACCAAAATTGAATCGCCAAAATAAAATTGATTTTGGTAATTGCCGCTAAATATTAATGGATTATCTAAGTGGTTAATTACCAAACTTCTAACCAACGGAAGTCCAGTTTCAATGCCACTTTGGAAGGTGCTGTAGAGATATGGCAACAATCTATATCTTAGGTTGATGTAGTTTCGTGCTATTTCTTCTGATTCTTCTCCATAAGACCAAGGTTCTGAATCTCTGCTGTTTATCATAGCATGTACCCGGAAAAGGGGCATAAATGCGCCAATGCTCATCCATCGAGCGAAGAGTTTGGCATCGCATTCGCCAACAAATCCACCGATATCAAAACCCGTATAAGAAACGCCACTTAAACCAAGAGTTTGAACCAATCGTACGCCCAAAAGCATATGATCTTCGTTGGCAACGTTATCTCCAGTCCAAAGCGCTGCGTATTTTTGGATTCCAGAAAATCCTGCTCTAGTTAGCACAAAAGGTCGCTCTCCGTTTCTGCCATTTTTTGCTCCTTCGAAGGTTGCTCTTGCCATAAGCATTCCATAAATATTGTTGGCACGATCAAGTGAATCCGTCTGATTTTCAAAATCGAATTCTACTAAGTTTGGAATTGATTGCCCCCAAGTTGCAGGCTCGTTCATATCATTCCAAAAACCACTTACGCCTAAACGAGCTTGCACTGCAATTCGCTGCGCCCACCAGTTTCTCGCTTTTTCCATGGTGAAATCAGGGAAATGGCACCAACCTGGCCAAACCGAACCTTCATAGCTGCTGCCATCTGGATATTTAGCGAAAAGATCTTCTTGCAAACCTGTATGGTAAGGTGGATAATTCTCTTCCACTTTTACACCTGGATCGAAAATCATTGCCAAACGGAAACCTTTTTGGCGCAGATTTTTAATCATTTCCTCAGGTTGAGGGAATTTGTTTTTATCCCATGTGAAAACCTTATAGGCATCCATGTAGTGAATATCTAGGTAGATTACATCGCAGGGGATTTTCCTAAATCTGAATTCATCAGCGGCATTAATTACCTCATGTTCAGGGTAATAGCTATATCTACATTGTTGAAAACCTAGCGACCAAAGTGGTGGCATGGCAGATTTTCGCAATTGCTATGTTTTGCACTCTTGTTGAGGCA
>DAIRTB010000113.1:5864-7081 GCA_036804105.1 Bacteroidota bacterium
GGCTAAGATTTCAGATGGATTTCCCGCCATAATCCAATAATCTGCTTCGCCACCGTAAGCGCCAGAAGCAGAAAAACGGTTGTTGCTTGCTCCGAAGTTGAACCAACTTTTGTGGGTATTGTTCAGGTAAATGCCGTAAGAACCCTTAGCATGATGGGCCATATAAAACGGAATGCTTGCATACAAAGGATCTTGTTCTGGGTGATAAGCAAAAGCATCTGAATTCCAATTCACATAAGCTCTTCCTCGTTTGTTCATGGGGCCGGATTTTTCTCCGAGACCAGTGAAAGCGGCATCGGCTTGAAGGTCGTGACACCAGCCAAATCCACCATTTAAAAAATAAAAGCCTTGGTCTTTATCTTCAAAAAGAACTTGATTCTGATCGTTTAACAGGCAAATTTGAAATGGATTTTTGGTGATTACCAAGCTTCCATGTGCTACTTTGAGAATAAGTTCTTGCTCGTTTTCGGCTAGAATATTGAGGTCTGGAATTGCTAAATTTTGGTTGATGGTATAATTAGGATAATCTTCAAAATCGTCGTTTTCTGTAATTCGTAAACGAGTTGCGCCATTTGCATAAGATTCAATCAAAACACGACCTTGAGAGTAAGTTGCAAGAATCTTATTAGGAAGCGTATTGAATTCTAATAAATTACCTAGGGATTTGCTTTTAGCCATATGGCAAATCTAAAACTTCGTGTTGATTTAACACGAACTTTTTATTGGTTAGTATAAAAATCTGTTTTTTACCTTCAAACAGATATAAATTTTTTATACACAGAAAATTATACGGGGAGAAGAAATCATTTTTCACGAAATGTTTATCAAAAGTAAGTTAGCTTAAAACTTTTCTTCTTTTTAAAACGCTGATTTAGTTTTTCTTAGAGTTTATTTATGCGTTGTTAGGTTAGGAGATTCAAATGCTTTCGCTTTTCATAGAAACAAAATACATTTCAATTTCTCCTTTTCCTTTTGCTTCGATTTTACCTCGAAATTCAAACGATAAATCAGTGTCATTTTTCAAAAACTCATAGGTTGCTTGACTTAGGTTTACTCTACCTACTTGGCCCGATGATTCCATTCTACTAGCAGTATTTACTGTATCGCCCCAAATATCGTATTGGAATTTTTTTATGCCCACAATTCCAGCAACAACTGGACCCGTATGTATACCAATTCTAATTTCAAAAAATGGCAAGTTATCTGCAATTTTTTTA
>DAIRTB010000114.1:0-7049 GCA_036804105.1 Bacteroidota bacterium
CAAGCAACTGGGCTACCGTTTTCGTCCACAACATTGCCGGTAAGTGTTGCGGATGGCGTTAAATAAATTTCTGGAATAACTACTTGCGAGCCTGGTTTAAGAATGCCAATTTCTTTTACAAAGGGCAATTTCATCCCCAAAAAAGCTTGGTAATGATAGCCCGCCTTTTCTACAATCAATTTTCTATCTGGCCCATTTACGATACCACCAGCAGTTTTCTGCACTTTTAAATAGTTGAACTGAAAATACCCATTTTGGTCAGTTAAGGTCTTCACTTTCACTACATTCGAACCAAACCAAGTTGGCGATTTCTCTTCTAAAGTTGCCAAGGCATTGGGTAATCCACTTGAAGATTTTGATTGATCTAAAACTCTACCCTTTACTTTTGGAAGTGTAGGAAAAACGGTAATTGTATAGTTTAAAGTAGGTACATTATAGTCTGAATTGTAAACTGCATCTATGTAGAAATTCGGATTTGAACTCAGCAGCATAAGCTGAGTTATGTTGATTTCAGCGTTCCCGTTATAACTAAAATCCCCCTTCAAATCTGGCGAACGAACTTGAATTTTGAGCTTCGCAAAATCTTCTCCATTGGTAACCACAATATCGTTCAAATAAGCATTTCCCTCTGAATTGCTCAATTGATAAGCAATGGCATTTGCTGTGGCCAAATCTTCTGGAACGTTGTTGGTTTTGTAGATATTTCCTTCATTCTTAGGGAAATAATTCGGAACTGTTTTATTCCTTTTCACCACTACATCTAAACCTGGAACTGGGTTTCCACTAACAATGGTTTGTCCATCATTTTGAGAAGATTTACAATTTACAACGAGCTGAAACGACCTTACCAAAGCCACAATTTTCCCAACATTTACTTGCTGGAGTGGCTCAATCAGAATATCATCATCGGGATTGGTGTAATGTCCATTATTTACCACAACTCGTAAGCATCGGTAAATTTGTCCACTAAATTTCCACCCAAACTCGCCAGATTGTACCGAAGTAAACGAAAAAGTATTTTCGGTATAGCTTTCCACATTCTGAAAAGTGAACTCAAACTCGCCTGTAGATTTGCTATTGGTAACTGCAACAGTTTTGCCATTATCTGGATACTCTAAATTAAATTTAGACATTATTGCATTGGTATTATTCTGATTTTGACCCAGTTTATCGGTGTTAAACGAATTGATTACTACCTTTTTACCTCCAACAACTGTTACATAGCAAACTCTCAAAAGCAAATTTGTACCGAGCGGTTGGGATGCATTCGATCCCTTGTAGGCAAAAAATATTTGTCCGTTTACCTTAGATTTGGGCAGGTCTGGAGAAATGTACGTAAGCTTAACCGTTTTCTTATAATTTCCTGGTTGTGTCTGATTTGGCGTAATAACTTGGTTAAAAACCTGCGTGCCTTGATTAATTCCCTGCTGCTCAAGCGTAATTAGAAAATGCTGATTTGCATTTTGAGTACAAGGTAAATGCATAAAAACCACTGCTTGGCTCTTCTCCCCTAGTTCATTTGTTGAGGCAATGGTATTTGCATGCTCTAAAAGGACATAATTATCTACCGAATTCACTTTCGGTAAATCTGAACCATAAGTTGATTTGAAAATTGGCGAGCCCGTTGGTTGATACAATTGTCTATACAACCTAACATTACAGTTTGCAAAATCTTGTTGTACACCCTTAGCATCTTTATAACCTTTCTTAACCTGAACCTCTAATTTGAAGGTAAAAACCTTGGTGTAGAGCTTACCAAAATCGAGGGTATTGTTGGTGCTGGCAATGAAAGTTTTGTTGATTTTAGTATAATAAGCACTGTTAATTTCAACGGTTAAGGCATGTACTAAAATACCTTTCATGCCTTTGTGAGAAAAATGTGTTGCATTAAGTTGATCGTTCACAATGCCCACATCTGCAAAATCTGAAATGCCCGCAAAATACCCATCATGATCGGTAGTTCTGAGATAGGTTTTTAATGCATTTCCATTTATCGGGTTTGATGGATATTGATGCAAGGCCACATCTGGATTATCTTTGGTGGCAAAGTAATACTGCTCCTTAATGGTGATGGGCGTTTTATACAAAAGAAACTCCTCCGTTTTGCCTTCGCTTGTATAAACAATTTGACCTTTTACGATGAGTTTGCGTGGCTCTGCTCGAGGTTTTGGAGGAATGAAATTATAGGTAAACTGGCAATGCTGACTTTCGCCACTAACAACCCCATTTACCAACTTAAAAACTTTGAAATAGTACGATTTTTCATCAACCAATTTCATGGTTGCAGTCTTTTCTTGATAAAACTGATTGCTGGTAATTGCCGAGAAAACTAGGTTCAAGCTATTAAAATCAAGCGCTTTTCCGGGAGTTCTAGGTACAAAATTTCTTATTTCAACTTTATAAGTAACTATTCCAGCAAGGGAAGCGCCTTTTCTGGTATTTTGGTTGATGTCTTGCCATTTTAAATAGAACAAGTTGCTATCCACAGGGTTATTCCCACAGATCGGATTGAGAATAGTAATTTTATCTTGTGTTAAGGAAGGCGGAATGATGGGTGTACTTTCTCCATAAACAAAGCTGCAAACTTCGCTTTCTCCATTGTTCTTGAAAAGCAGGAGATTTCTTGGATCGAATGCTTTAATTCTGTACGCATATCGCTGACCAACAATTAATTGTGGATCAGATGGTCCATACAAATAGGAGGTTGCTGCCACAATCTTTTCGAAAAAAGCAGGTGTAACCATGGTATTTATAGCATCATTCGGATTTTGCGTTGGCAACACTGGAACAACCTTCAAGAGGTAGCGAAGATTCGGGGTATAACCAGGATTGAAGCTCCAATTAAACAACACATTCTGAATTGGATTTGGCAGCACATCTCCCCCACATTGTGGCAACAAAGGCATCGGCGGATCTAAATGTTGAATATTCAAAGGTGCAGAACAGCCAATTGGAGCTCCATCTGACAAAGGAAGGTTCGTGAAAAAATCGAAAACCTGAACGCAGAAAGTATAATTTCCTTCAGGCAAACCGTTGCCAATGCTTAACTGCTGTAAGGTAATTCCAGTGAAATTCAAATTGCTCGTACTGAAATATCGCTCCAACTTATTGCCAGTTAAAATTTGCGGCATCAGCCCTTGAATGGGCAATCCCGAAGAAGGTTTGTAATCTGGTTTTGTGGAAATTGAAACGCCATTGTCGCCAACAATGCTTGCTTTAAAATACACTTCTGTGCGGTCTGAAGCACTTCCATTGGGTATTAAAGTAAGCAAGGTTTTGTTTTGGTTGTTGAAATAATCGGCAATGTAAGGCGAGTAAGGTGGCATCACGCTTATGCTAACATTAACCTGAGAAATTTGAGCAGAACTCATTTTCATCATACAAAAAAGAAGAAAAATAACCCGTTTCATGTCTACCATTTTATAAGTTGAAACCATAATTTATGCGTAAAAAATATTCCTGAAAACTATTGCCAGCCGCTTCGTTATTCGACTGATTAATAACCGCATTTGCACTTAAAACAAGCTTTTGCTTCTTAGATAAAACCAGTCCGAAATTGTATTGAAAGCTGGCAATGTATCCATTGTAATTGCTTTCGAAAGTGGAAGCATTTAAGCTTGAACTGATGTCGTGGTTAATCTTCTTTGACTTAGAAACCTTAGAAAAACCACCCATAATGCCATAAAGACCAATTGTTCCTGCAATATTTTTGCTGTTGCTGTAATTCAATCCAGCATTGTAACTCAGCTCTTTTTGGGTAAGGCTTTGCATAAAAAGCAGGTTTAGAAACATCATTTGAACCTGCGTAAATTCTTGGGTGAAGGTGTTTCGATCGTCTAGAATTTGTTGGCCAACAATGGCTTGAATGCTTTTTACACCTGCGTTATCAACCATGGTATATCTCGGCGAAACGTTAAAGGAATAGTTGATCTGATTTATCAAAGCAGTATCGCTTAAACTTCTAGTTCCTGGTCTTTGCGAAGTTCCGAAATTTGCAAAAGTTGCATCAACGCCAAATTTCATATTTGGATTAAAAGAAACTGCAGCGTTGTAAATTTTTCTTCTCGTGGTTGCTAACTTTTTGTTGCTCAGATTGTCTTTCTGCGTTCCGCCGGAAGCGCTTACTCTAAGCTTGCTTTTCCAAAGATTGAATCTCAAATTTCCTAAGATCTGTTCGAAATCAGTTTGAAAAAAATAAGCGCCCATGCTCTGGAAATCGGGAGCCACTTTTCTATATTTTGCACCAAAACCGTATTTGCTGGTTGAGTAATTTAATTGCGTTTCTAAGGCAGAATAAATCTGCGTGGTAGCATTTGGTTTCAGAAAATCGTTTATAAATTTGTTTCCAAAATCGATAGATTCGAAGGCGATGTCTCTAGTAAAACTGCTCAAGGCAGCTTCTCCTCGCCATACCAATTTTTGCTTAAGGAAGGTTCTATTGAAATTTATGCCAACCACCTGATTTCTAGAAGGTGCAATCTGAGAATTGATCGGTCTTGAAGCCAAGGAACTGCTATCATCACTTCCAACTAAAACTGATAGATCTATAAAATTGGTTTGCGTTCCGATGCCGATTCTGCCTGTGGTAATGGTGCGTTTGTAAGCTGGATAATGAATGCCATTAAGCGTGTTGATAATAATTTTCGAAGTATCTTCTGCCACTGCTTTCTGTGCCCGACCATGTAAAATAGCAAACCGAAATTTCTTAGGATTGAGCTCAATTCCTCCGCCTAAAATGGTTACACCCGCCATTGCAAATTGCGAGTAACTTATGTTTCTGAAACCGGCATGTAGAGTTATCCACTTGTAATTCGGACTAATGCCCAACTGATTAAACGGCTGCCTAAAATCTCTTTGAAAGTTGCTGTAAGTAAACGAAAAAGGCATGTCTATTCCATAAAACCTCAGCGTAGGTGCACCGTAAATAAGGTAAGTAAATCCAGGCTGACGAGCAGCAACGCCATTAATTCCGTAAAATCCGGTTTGTACATTCAATCCACCTGAAAGCGAAATTGGTTTTTCATTTTTGAGATTGGCAAGGTCTTGTGCTGAAACAGCGCAAGAAATCATCAGAAAAAAGCTAAAAAATATGAATTTAAGTTGCAGACTTTTCATATGATGAGCTCATTTTTAAAACCGTTAATTTGCAGTAGAATTATTTCGCAGATGGCTTTGAAATGATCGAAATCGATGGGTTTCTGCAAAAAATAAACTGGAAATGTGAAGGTGTTTTTGAAATCGGCTAAGCCTAAAGCGGTACACAAAACCACCTGAGTTTGCTTTGTGGTAATACTTTCAATTAACTCAATTCCATCTGAAAAGGGCATTTTACTATCGGAAAAAACAACATCGAAAACCTGATGCTGAAAAAGCTGCTGAGCTTCTTTTGCACTACTCGCCTCCGATACGGAAAAATCGGCAGCAAAATATCGGTGCAGCAATTGAACAATCAGCTCTCTTGCATTCTTCTCATCGTCTAAAATCAAAATTTTAAGTTGCGCTTGCATCTTGTGCAAGTATCACCAATTAAAAAAAGGCAAAATCACTGCTTTTGTAAGTGGTTAAAATTGACTGTTAAGTGGCGAGATAAATTGAGTAGGTGGTTTTGGGTAAATTTGAGAACAGTTTACAAAAAACTGTGAAGCGTGTACAAAAATTGAGAACAGTTTACGAAAAACTGTGAAGCGTGTACAAAATAAAATTTGCGGTTTACCGAAATTGAAAAAGAGCAAGCATGAAAAATCTGTAATAGACAAGTGCAAATGAATCGTAAATGGCACACGGATTACCTTGATTCAAGCATCACGGATTATGATCACAACTTGGGATGTATTCTTTGACTTTTAAAATAAATTATGGTGCAAATCATCTTGTCTAAAAATCCCGTTTCACCCAAAAAATCATACATTTGGTTTGTTTAATCTACCTCTTAGTTTTGAAGCAAACTCTTGCACTTTTTTTATGCTACTTTTTGATAACCCAAATTGCTGTTGGGCAAAATGTGGTAGATCTAAAAATCAAAACCTTTACGGTGAACGATGGCTTAATCCATAACAAGGTTAATGAAACCCTGATGGATGCAAATGGTTTTCTGTGGATTGCTACCGAAGGTGGCTTGAGTCGATTTGACGGCGTGAATTTTACCAATTTCAGAAAAGGCTTTCCCAATTTGAATATCCAAAATATTGCGATTGATGCTAATCAGAATCTTTGGATGTCTGGCCCTAAAGGGATTTTCTACCTGCATATTCCCACTCAGAAAATTACGCAGTTTGAAGATCTAAAAACAAAAGATCAGATCTTTGCTTTCGCCTTAGATTCTGCTAGAAAATGTACCTGGTTTGTAAACGAACGCTTACATCAACTTTGCAAAATAGATTGGAATACAAAAATTATTGAATCTTATTCAATAGACATCAATAGAGAAATTATCGATATTATTTGTTTCGATAACAAGGTATTTCTTGCCGAAGAACGTAGAGGTATAATTGAATTCCATCCATCATCAAAAAAAACAAAACAGCATTATAAGAATATCTGGCCCATTCGCTTTGAAGTAATCAATAAACAACTTTGGGCAAGTACTTGGCAGGACGATTTATTTAAATATCAACCAGAAACCGACAGTTTTTATACTTTCGCTTTAGACGATAAAACGAGCCCCAGAATTTCGAAATACATTGTTCAAGGCATATCAGAGATTCGGGTAAAAAGCAAATCATTTTTTCTTTTAGGATTTAACTCTGGCGTTGGACTAGGAATTTACGATGTTGAAAAACAGGAAGTTGTACAAGAAATAGATCGTAATTTTTATACCAAAAATACCCTCAACACCAAATTTGTAGACCATATTTTTAAAGACCATTACGGCAATGTTTGGTTGAGTACTTGGGATGGTTTGGGCTTCATTAATTTTTCAGATCAGCAATTTCTAAGCAAGGAAATAGCCTATTTAGACACCAGAAATTATAATGCAGTTGTTGGAATTGCACGGGATAAAAAGCAAAAGGAACACATTTGGATTGCCGCAACAGGAAGTGGAGTGGCGA
>DAIRTB010000115.1:0-7038 GCA_036804105.1 Bacteroidota bacterium
CCAGCTGCATTTTTAGAAGCATGTTTCCAAACCACTTGGCGCATCGGCAGGCCTTTGGCATGTGCAGTTCTGATGTAATCTTTACTAAAAACATCTAAGTAAGAAGCTCTAGAAATCTGGGCAATTATTGCTAAAGGACGAATTCCCAAAGTAATTGCTGGAAGAATTAAATGATTCAAAGCCAGCACCTTACCATCGAAAGGATGGTAAGAGAATAAACTGCCCGTCATGGGTAAACCGGTTATTGGATGAAGCAGATAGGCAAACAAATATGCAATTAAAATGGCTGCAAAGTAAGAAGGAATGGAAACACCGGTAATAGCAAAACTGATGGTTGCCCTGTCTATCCAAGTGCCCACATTTAAGGCGGCTAAAACACCCAAGCCTATCCCCAAAAGTGTGGCAATAAACATGGCAGTGAGCGCTAAAACCGCAGTTGGAAGCATAGCTTGAGATAACATTGCAGCCACACTTTCTCGGGTTTGGTAACTTCTGCGTAGGTATGGTTTCTTAATAACTAAAACACTTTCACCAAGCTTAATTAGGCTTGTGTAATTATATTTTTCTTTGTTTTCGGGTGATGAAAAGTGGCTAGAAAGCGGACTGATATCATTCAAAAAGAAAAAATACTGCTGCCACAAAGGTTTATCTAAACCGAGTTCTTTATTAACTGCTTCTAAGGTTCCGAGGTCTGAACGTTGACCCAAAGTCATTTGCGCAGAATCGCCAGGAAGCACATTAAAGAGAAAAAAAACAAGCGTGCAAACGCCTAATAAGGCAAAAATGCCTGATAAGAATCGTTTTATAATAAACCTGCCAATCATTACTTGATTAGCTCCAAAAATTCTGCTTCGCTAGGTAATGCGGTTGATGGGAATTTAGCTACTACAACGCCTTTTTTAAGAATCACCATACCAGGATTTGAGCGGATTATGGTTTTGAGCGTTGTGCCATCGGTAATGAAGTATGGAAACTGAATGTTTTCAGATTTAATGGCGGCATCTACATCTTCCGGAAGCGAAGCGGAAAGTCCGATAAAAGAGTCGTTCCCAATAATAGGTTTCGACTTTTCGTAGAAGTTGTTGAGCTTGAAAAATGCATCTTTATCGGCTTTTGGAAATTGGTAAGTAACAATCCACACTGCAACATCTTTTGCCAAATAGACATCGAGATAATCGTTTCCAGAGCGATCAGAAATGCTTAAATCGTGAATGGGTGGCGTGTAACCTTTCGAAACCAACACCGTTTTTCTGTCTACATATTCAGCTCCTTCAATATCCCAAGGAGCTTGCTCGGTAGTGTAGGTGTTCACTTCTCCGTTTACTTTATAGAACCAAGTGTCGTTGTAAACATCTTGAGGAGCGCCATCGGGAACAACCATTCCGGCGGCAATGTCTTTGCCAATTGCGTATGGTCTGAAATCTTTAACTGGCAGATAATAAATGGTATACGCACAAAATGCGATGGTGGCGATGGTAGCTGCCAGAGTAATTCCTAGCGCAGTTTTCACTGAAAAAAGCGGCTTGATGTATTTCAGACCAAACATCATCACCACAATAAAAATTAAAAGAATAATGTCTTTGTAGAACGATTGCCATGGAGTAAGCGGAATGGCATCGCCAAAACAACCGCAATCTGTTACTTTGTTGAAGTAAGCCGAGTAGAAAGTTAGGAAGGTGAAGCCAAGAATCATGAGCAAAAGCAAGATCATAACCAATTTTATTCTACAGCCGATGAGTAGCAAAACGCCAAGCACAACTTCAACAACACAAATTACAGCGGCAAGTGTAGTTACATGCGGAATGAAGACTTCGAAAATAGAAGTGGTTTCGCTAAAGATTTGAAAATATTCTTCGAGTTTGAAGCCGAAACCCTTTGGGTCGTTGGCTTTTATCAATCCAGAGAAGATGAACAAGCCACCTGTTAACAATCTAAACAACTGTACTAAATATCTCATGTTTTAAAAAAATTACGCTTACAAAAATGATTTAATTAAACCTGTTTTCAAATAAAATAAATCGCTATCTGAACAGATTTGTGCTAATTTAATGCATTTACTTAGCAGTGGCCAATTAAATTGTTTTATTTTGCCTAAAATACTGCGCATGAAACAGAAAGACGTGTTGTTCAAAAACAAGACCTCTTTAAATATACGAGGACACCTAATCGATTTATCATCTCCCAAAGTAATGGGCATTTTGAATGTTACGCCCGACAGTTTTTATGCTGGAAGCCGGGTTTCAGACGAGAAAACACTGCTCAACCAAGCAGAACAGATGTTGCAAGAAGGTGCAACTTTCCTTGATATTGGCGGATATAGTTCCAGACCTGGTGCAAAAGATATATCTGAAAAGGAAGAAATTGAACGGGTAATTCCCGCAATAAAATCGGTAATGAAAACATTTCCAGAAGCCATTATTTCGGTGGATACTTTTCGTTCCGATGTAGCAGAAATGGCTATTGAGCATGGCGCATCGATGGTAAACGATATTTCTGGTGGTGAATTAGATCTTGGAATGACTTCAACCGTTTTAAAAAGTGGATTACCTTATGTGGTGATGCACATGCCGGGTACACCTCAAACTATGCAGAAAAACACCCATTACACCAATGTTTTTGATGAGGTTTTTAATTTCTTAGTGCACAAAGTGGAAGATCTTCAGCAGAAAGGGATAAACGATATTATTATTGATCCAGGTTTCGGGTTTGGCAAAACCATTGAGCAGAGTTACGAATTGCTCAACAAATTGGAATGTTTTCGAATAATTGGTGTTCCCTTGCTAGTGGGTTTTTCAAGGAAATCTATTATTTGGAAACTGCTGGAAACTGATCCACAAAAGGCATTAAATGGCACAACCATTCTAAATACCATTGCCATTATGAAAGGAGCGAGTATTCTGAGAGTTCACGATGTAAAACCTGCCATCGAAATTATTAAATTGGGAACATATCTTGAAACTATTTGACCTCGGATTTATAACCGTAGAATTAAAAGATCTAGTTGATATTACGCTAGTTGCGTTTATCTTATTCCGCTTTTATAAACTGGTAAAAGGGAGTTTGGCTGCAAATATTCTTATCGGGCTAATTATAGTCTATTTACTTTGGCTTTTGGTGGATGCCTTGAACCTTAAGTTGTTAACAGGAATTCTTAATCAGTTTATTTCGCTTGGGGTAATCTCTTTGATTATTATTTTCCAGCCAGAAATACGCAGATTTTTATTGATGATTGGCAAGAACAGCTTTGTGAAACGCAAAAGCTTTTTAGGCAAATTTTTGGTGGGATACCTACCATTCGATAGTGCGCAAAGCAGTTTTATGGAGGAGTTGAAAACAGCACTTCAAAAAATGTCGAACAGTAAAACTGGGGCACTTTTGGTATTTGCCAAAACAAGTGGATTGCAATTCTTTGCCAACACGGGCACCATTTTAGATGCCAAATTAACCGAAAGCTTGCTGCTCAATTTGTTTAACAAAAACAGCAATTTACATGATGGCGCCGCCATAATTGTTGATGGAAGAATTAAAGCAGCTGGCTGCGTTCTCCCCGTTACCGAAAACCAAGATTTACCCAGACATGTGGGTTTAAGACACAGATCAGCAGTTGGTATTTCTGAGGTGAGCGATGCTTACGTTATAGTTGTTTCAGAGGAAACTGGGTTGATATCAGTTGCAAAAAATGGAAGGCTAACTATAAATGTTGCTATGGAAACCATTCTACAAGATCTAAGCAACGAGTTTGGAGTGGAGAGTAAGAAGGTGGAATGATGTTGGATGTTGGGTTTTGGATTTTTGATGTTGGATTTTGCTGACGCATACTAAAGCTGCAAAGTGAGCTACGATGTTTTTTGTATGCCACTACAAATTATGTTTTGTAGTAGTTTGTTTTTCGAAACAATTTCCAAATTGCCGAGTTAGCTTGTCATTGCGGGTTTGACCCGCAACCTCCCTGAGGATCTTGTATTCTAAGTAAATTAGGAATTTTGCTTTGCAGTTTTAAGTTGAATGAAAGAGGTTAAACTACAACTAAAAAAAATCAGGAAATTACAATTAACTTTAGGCTATGGAAAATACAATGCTTATTCAGGTAACTAATCAAAGAGCGATAAAATTATTGCACGAATTGGAAGAATTGAATTTAATAAAAGTATTGAAAGATAACATTGTTCCAACTACTTCTAATCTTTCTGAAAAGTATCGAGGAATACTAAGTAAGGAAAAAGGGGCTGAATTGAATGAACATGTCAAACAAATGCGGAGTGAATGGGAAAATATTTAATTGATACCAATGTTATTTCCCATTACCTATCTGCAACTTTATCAAATGCAGGTTTAAATTTAATGGATAAGGCCATAAATTCCATTCCAAACCTTTCAATAATCACCAAAATTGAATTGCTTTGCTGGGATACTGATGAAAATACTTCCATAAGTGTCAAAGAATTTATTGCAGACTGTCAAGTTATAGACATCAGCAATGAGATTGTTGCACATTGTGTTGTTTTACGTAAAGGGAGGAAAATAAAAACTCCAGATGCAATAATTGCTGCCACTGCGATTGCCTATAACTATACTTTAATTACAGGTAACGAAAAAGATTTTTTAAATATTAGGGGTTTAAAAATTATAAATCCTCACAAATTGTAAGTTTTTTATTTGTTTCAAAGAACAGCCACTCTTTATAAAATCAATATTCACTTTTCGTTATTCACTAATTTCACTCCATGAGCACCACACACGTACAAGTTAGAACCGAAAGCCTAAAATACAGATCTGAGCTAAGAGCTGGTAAACATCTTTTCTATGCCGATGAACCGCTTGCCGATGGAGGTGCAGATTCTGCCCCAAATCCGTACGAACTTCTGCTTTCAGCACTTGGATCTTGCACGGCCATAACTTGTAAAATGTATGCCGATAAAAAGGAATGGCCGCTAACTGCCATAACCGTTTTGTTAAGTATGGAAATTGAAAGGAAACCCGGCGGACAAATAACCCGCATCGATAGAACTTTGGTTTTTGATGGCGAGCTGGATCAAAATCAAAAACACAGATTGCTTACTATTGCCAATAAATGTCCGGTGCACAAGATTTTATCGAACACAATTGAAATTGAAACTGTTTTTCAACCTGAATGAGAAACTCCCCTGGGTACAAAACGGTTGCGCAATGGTTTTCCAACAAAGGCTGGCAACCCGCACCCTTTCAGGAAGATTGCTGGGAGGCATATCTCAACCAAAAAAGTGGGTTACTGAATGCCCCAACTGGTAGCGGCAAAACCATGGCGCTTTTTATGCCCATGCTCATAGATCACATCAACAAACACGAAAGTAAAAAACCAAAAGGCTTAAAACAACTTTGGATAACTCCACTCCGAGCGCTTTCTAACGATATTGCCAACGCCATGGAGCAAGTGGTAACAGATCTGAACCTAGATTGGGAAATTGGTTGCAGAACAGGCGATACCCTCCAAAAAACTCGGGCGCAGCAGCTAAAAAATATGCCGCAGACTTTAATTACCACGCCAGAAAGTCTGCATGTGTTGTTCACTACCAACAACCACGAAGCCCTTTTTAAAGACCTAGAATTGGTAGTGGTAGACGAGTGGCACGATTTGCTGGGTGGGAAACGGGGCGTTCAAATGGAGCTGGCTCTCATCCGCTTAAAAGAAATTTGCAGCAATGTAAAAACTTGGGGAATCTCTGCAACTATTGGCAATCTTGAAGAAGCCTTGGAGGTTTTACTTGGGAAGCATGAAGAAGAATCGCCAGTAACCATTACTGCAACCGACAATAAAATTATCAATTTCGAAACCATTTTTCCAGACGAAATTGAGGAATTCCCTTGGTCTGGACACATGGGCATAAAGCTGGTTGCTAAGCTGATTCCCATCATCTGGAAACATAAATCGATTTTAATCTTTACCAACACCCGCAACCAAACAGAGGTTTGGTACCAACGTTTGCTAGATTTAGCACCAGATTTGGCGGGCACTTTGGCCATCCACCACAGCGCATTAGACACAAGCGTTCGCACTTGGGTGGAACAAGCCCTACACGATGGAATTCTGAAAGCAGTAGTTTGCACAGCAAGTTTAGATTTAGGGGTCGATTTCAGGCCGGTTGATGCGGTGGTACAGATTGGGAGTCCGAAAGGGGTTGCTCGCTTTATGCAAAGAGCCGGACGAAGCGGGCACAGTCCGGGAGCGAGCAGCAAAATTTACTTCTTTCCCACCAATTCTTTGGAATTGATGGAAGCCTCTGCCTTAAAACACGCCATTGGGAAAAGGTATTTCGAAAGCAAATATCCCATTCACAATCCCTTCGATGTATTGATTCAATATCTGCTCACCTTAGCAGTTGGAGGAGGTTTCGAGCCAGAAAGTACTTATTTTAAGGTGATAAAAACTTATGCTTTCAGGTTTTTAACGAAAACAGAATATTACTGGATAATCAACTTTATTACAACTGGCGGTAGCACGCTGGCAGAGTACGACGAATATCAAAAAGCCAGCGTTGTAAATGGTTTGGTCTTGATGAATGATAAACGAGCAGCCATGCGGCATCGGCTTTCTATTGGAACCATTTTGAGCGATACATCTGTAAGAGTAGAATTTCAAAGCGGTGGCAGAATTGGGAATATTGAAGAATATTTCATCAGCAAGCTAAAAATTGGGGATGTGTTTTATTTTGCCGGCAAAAATCTGGAAATCATTCGCTTTAAAGATATGGTTTGCCAGGTACGGAAAAGTAGTAGAAAAAACGGGATTATTCCAAGTTGGCAAGGCGGTAAAATGCCATTCTCAACACAACTTTCGGAGTTGATTCGCCTAAAGTGCGACGAGGCATCGAATGGTGAATTTAACGATCTAGAAATGCAGTCTCTCATTCCACTTTTTGAGCAGCAAATGCGTCTCAGCACCATTCCTGCCGAAAATCAAACCCTTATTGAATATGTGAAAACAAGAGAGGGTTACCATCTTTTCATTTTCCCTTTCGAGGGTCGTTTGGTGCACGAAGGCATGGCGGCTTTGCTTGCATA
>DAIRTB010000116.1:0-6976 GCA_036804105.1 Bacteroidota bacterium
AATTGATAGCAGATGGCGATGACCTTTTCGATTTTGAGAACTTAATATTTCTAGAAAAAGCTAACGAGGGTAAATATTTGGGCAATCATGCTGAACCCTGTGTAATCATTTCTGCTGCAGGCATGCTCGAAGGCGGACGGATACAGCGCCACATAGCCGCCAATATCCACAATCCATATTGTACCGTGCTTTTGGTTGGCTACTCGTCAGAAGGTACCTTAGGTCGCAAATTGATGGATGGTTTGAAAATTATAACCATCAACGGGAAAGATTATCCAGTTTTAGCAGACATTAAGCGTACTGATATTTTCAGCGGTCATGCTGGCAAAAGCGATTTAGAAGCATTTTTGGCACAGCAAGATCCAACCCAGCTTAAACAACTATTTTTAGTTCATGGAGAAAACAGCTCAATGGAAAACTTCAAAAAATTAGCAGAGGAAAAGAAATACCAAAATGTGGAAATGCCTAGAAAAGGTAGTAGTTATGAGTTGAGTTAGGTTGCTGTTGCTGAAATAACCCTATAAAATTATTTCTTTGAATGCCGAGTAATCAACGTTCACGAAGCTATTTAGTGAATTGGTGGCTATTAAACCCAACTGTTTTCGAAAAAAAATAGCTTTAGCAATATTAAAAAACTAAATAAGTGGCTTCATCTGCAAACCTAAGTCAACGATATAGGCTCTTCGTTACCATTAAAGAAATGGTACTCGCCCATGTGATAGGTTTTCTCAGATTTTACAGGAATCCATTTCTGATACTTAAAGAACCAGTTCATGCGCATACTTTTTAACCCTTTGGTTAGAAATGCTGCCACAAATGGATGTGCGTGTAAAGAGATTTTCTTTTGGTTGTGGTCTTTTAAAATGAATCTTAAGTTCGATTCAATTTCGTCGCTCAACAACAAGCTTGGAGCAACTTTGCCCGTACCTTGACAGGTTGGGCAGGTCTCTACTGTCTCAACTCGAATTTCAGAGCGCACCCTTTGGCGAGTAATTTGTATTAATCCGAATTTACTCATCGGAAGAACTGTGTGCTTGGCTTTATCGCTGGCCATGCATTCCATTAATTTATCGTGTACGAGTTTACGATTAGCGGCCTTTTTCATATCAATAAAATCGACCACAATAATTCCTCCCATATCTCGCAAACGAAGCTGACGAGCAATCTCTACTGCAGCTTCAAGATTGGTGTTTGTGGCATTGGTTTCCTGATCGTTATCTGCATTAGTACGAGTGCCGCTATTCACGTCTATAACGTGTAACGCTTCGGTATGCTCAATAACTAAATAAGCCCCACCCGTAAACGTCACATTTTTGCCAAAGCTGTACTTAATCTGTTTGTCGATATCGAAAGCCTCGAATAAAGGTTCTTTGCCTTTATGCAACTTTACAATGTCTACCTGCTCAGGTTGGATGGATTGTATGTAATTGTAGATTTCTTTGTAAACTTTTTCATTATCTACATAAATATTAGAAAAAGTATCGTTTAAAGAATCTCTTAGAATGCCCGTGGCTCTGCTAATTTCTTGTACTAAACACAGCGGAGCATTTCCACTTTTTAGCTTTTCGGCAGCATTTGTCCACTTTTCTACCAAGTCTCTAACATCTTTGTCGAGCTCTTCGTAAGTAGCACCTTCGGCAGCAGTTCTAATAATGAAGCCAAAGTTTTTCGACTTCAACTTCATAATGGCATCTTTCAATCTGCGGCGCTCTTCGCTTGACTTAATTTTCTTAGAGACCGAAACTACATCAGAAAAAGGTACAAGAACCAAGAATCTACCTGCAAAAGAAATCTCACTGCTTAAGCGAGGCCCTTTTGTTGAAATAGGTTCTTTTACCACTTGAACCATAATTTGCTGCCCTTTTTGAAGTAGGGTGTCTATTTTCCCATCTTTGGGAATATCTTCATTACGTCTGAAATTACTAAGATTTGTTTGGATTTTTTTACCCTCTTTAATCAATCCAATAAAAGTGCTTAGGGAACTAAATTGATGCCCAAGGTCTAGATAATGCAAAAAAGCATCTTTCTCGTAGCCAATATCTACGAAAGCAGCATTTAAACCTGGCTTCAGTTTCTTAACTGTGCCTAGGTATATATCTCCTACCGAAAACTCTTGGTTATGGGTTTCCTTGTTTAATTCTACAAGCCTTTTGTTTTCTAGCAAGGCAATTTCAAGACCATCTTGCTGGGAGGATACAATTAAAGATTTAATCAAATCTAAAAAAATTTATAATGATAGGATGTAAGCGCACAACCATTAAGTACTTTATTAAAAAACTAAGGTTGCTGAAAGCTCAAAAAATTAAATTTTGCCGAAACGAGAAGTTTCGGCAAAACCTATATTTTGAAGAAAACAGGAGAACCTATTTTTTCTTGTGTCTATTTTTTCTAAGACGTTTTTTGCGTTTGTGAGTAGCAATCTTATGTCTCTTTCTTTTTTTTCCGCAAGGCATTTTGTAAGTATTTAAAGTGTTAACTAATTTTTTGAATTTCTAACTTTTTCCATGTAGACATCTACTTGTTCTAAAATTAATGGATCCCTTACTAAGCCTCTATAAACTTGTAATGCCATTAATGCAGAATCGGTATTGCCCTGTGAGTAATAAACTTCTCCCAAACCTAACCAAGCTTCTGGAAACCAAGGCTGATTTTGGTTGATGGTTTGGAAGCGTTGCTTAGCCTTTTCAAGCTGATTAGACTTAATAGACAATTGCGCCAAGTGATAATTGGCTTTCAAATGCGTGGAATCCTTTGCAATTATACCAAGTAATCTCTGAATTCCTGGCATGGGCGCTGGCGATGTTAATGCCATTGTCTTTGCCAAATCTGCTTCAACATCTAAATTAGATGGATCTTTTTCGTAAGCTTTTTGAAGCATTTCAATTGCTTTTTGATTTACGAAAGCGATCTCAAGGCTGTCGCCTGTCATATCTGCGTATGCAAGGTAACGATTACCGGCATCAACCAAACTACCTGCAGTAGTATCGGAATCGGCCATTTCCTCGAAAATAAATGCAGAAGCAACCCACAAACCTCTTTTTTCCCAAAAAGAAATAAGTGCAGCTTGCTTTTCAGAACCTGTACGAGATTCAATTGCTTCTAATTCAACCAAATCGTCGGTACTTAACTGCGATTTTAATCGGGTTAGCATACTTGCATTATCCAAAGCAACAACTTCTTTTGTGGGAAGTGCAGCATCTGAAGAAGCCAATTTGGTTTTTCTTCCAAAAAAGAAAATTGCTGCACCTAGTAAAACGCAGGCAAGTACAACTAAAATTTGGTTACGATTCATTTAAAATTATGCCTCAGCAGAATGTTTAACGTTCGATTTCACTTCTTCAACAAAAGTTTTTGCTGGCTTGAAGCTAGGAATAAAATGCTCTTCAATTACAATTGAAGTGTTTTGTGAAATATTACGAGCCACTTTCTTTGCTCTTTTCTTAACGATGAAAGATCCGAATCCTCTAACGTAAACGTTTTCACCTTCTTTAATGGAATCTTTAACAACGCTGAAGAATGATTCTACAACTTGTTGTACATCAACTTTTTCAATTCCGGTTTTACTAGCAATTTCTGCTATTACTTCTGCTTTAGTCACTGATAATTAAGATTAAATTGTTATTAATTTCGATTTATTACGCTTTCCTAAATTACATTTGGGAATGCAAAGTTAGATTTTGGATTTTTATTTCAAAGCATTATTTTATCAAATTGCCTTAAAATCAGTTAATAGCGAAAAAAAAGTGAAAGAATTAATACAATGGTACCAAGAAAATAAGCGCATTTTACCATGGCGAGACCAGAAAAACCCCTATTTTATCTGGTTATCAGAGATTATACTCCAACAAACCAGAGTTGCGCAAGGTTTACCCTATTTTGAAAAATTTATTCGAGAATTTCCTAAAGTTCAAGAATTAGCAGCAGCTAGTGAGCAAGATGTGCTCAAAATGTGGCAAGGTTTGGGTTATTACAGCCGAGCAAGGAATCTTCATAAAGCAGCACAACAGGTGGTAAACAATTTTTCTGGTGTGTTTCCAAAGACAAGTAAGGAACTTGAAGACATCATTGGAATAGGCCCTTACACCGCTGCTGCAATTGCATCAATCGCATTCGATGAGCCAGTTGCGGTGGTCGATGGAAATGTTTACAGAGTTTTCGCAAGATACTTTGGCATAAAAGAACCCATCGATCAGCCAGCCTCAAGAAAGATTTTTCAAACAATCGCAAATGATCAGCTCATCAAATCAGCTAAAAATAATCCTGGAGATTTCAATCAGGCAGTAATGGAATTGGGCGCTCTTATCTGCACGCCAAAAAATACGCTTTGTAAAGCATGTGTTTTAAACAAAAATTGTTATGCTTTTAATTATAATGAGGTCAGTGTGCTTCCCATAAAAGCTGGCAAAATAAAAAAGCGCAACAGATATATCAATTACCTTCTCGTTGAACAAAACAATGAGATCTTACTTACCATGAGAGGTCCAAAAGATGTCTGGGAAAATCTGTTTGATTTGCCTAGTTATGAAACATTACAAGAAGTTAATGAGCTGGAGCTAGAAACCTACCTTAAATCGAACTATCAAATAAAAGAAGTAGAAGTGAAACTAGTTGAAACAACGAAACACATTCTTACGCATCAGAATATTTTTGCAAAATTCTTTCAAATTACATTTGAAGATGCTGTAAAAGCTGGAATATCAGGCACATTTTATAAAAAATTAGAAGCTACTGGGTTACCTGTTTCTACTTTGTTGCATAAATTCATTGTAAAACATAAAATTTTAAGCAATGAACGCAAACTTTAACAAAGCCATTTTAATGGGCAGATTAGGAAAAGATCCGGAAATGAAAACATTAGAAAACGGAACCGTAGTGGTAAATTTTTCAATGGCCACAAGCCAATATTACCGAGATAAAGCGGGTAATAAAGTTGAAAAAACAGATTGGCACAACATTGTTTTATGGAGAGATCAAGCAGAAGTGGCCAAGAAATACCTAGTAAAAGGCTCTGCAGTTTTAGTTGAAGGGAAAATCACTAACAGAACTTGGGACGATAAAGAGGGTAAAAGACATTACATTACCGAAATTGTGGGCGATAGAATAAATCTTCTTGATTCTGCTAATAAAGTAGAGAAAGAATTGGTTCAGCCAGAGCAAAGAGAATCAAATATTTCTGAAGCACTAGAACCAACCACTGGCGATGATTTACCATTTTAGTATATTTGCAGACAAATAACTGAATATTGGAAACTTCTGATGATGTACCCTTACAATTGTTGAATCAAATTAGCCTACTCGCAAGCTGGCACGAATTCGCAATTAGTTTAATCATGATCGTTGTTTTGCTGATATGTTCAGCATTGGTCTCAGCATCAGAGATCGCTTATTTTTCATTAAATTCTGCAGCACTTACTAACCTAAAACAGAGCACCGATTCTCGTGATAAATCGATTTTAGATCTACTCAAAAATCAAAAAAAGTTATTGGCAACGCTATTAATTGCCAATAACTTTGTTAATATTTCGATCGTAGTAATATCTTATTACATAATTTTTAATCAATTTAGTTTCGAGACAACTTCGCTATTGGGTTATTTTATTCAAACTATAGCCGTTACGCTTTTAATTATTCTTTTTGGTGAAATAATTCCAAAAACCTACGCTACCCAATATAGTTTAGAAACGGCTAGGTTTATGGCAAAGCCATTAGAGATTATGTCTAAATTTTTTCAACCTTTTAGTTATTTACTGGTTTCTTTTTCAAAAAACTTCGACTCTCGGTTAAAAAGAAACAATTCTAATGTTTCATTAAACGATCTCAATACTGCTATTGATATTGCTTATGAGGTGGATGAAGATGTTCAAGAGAAGGATTTATTAAAGGGGATTTTAAACTTTGGAAATATCTCCGTTAAAGAAATTCAAATTACAAGACACGATGTGGTTGCTGTTGATATTGAAATAGATAACGAAGAGCTTCAACAAACCATAAAAGAAAGTGGATATTCCAGAATGCCGGTTTACAAAGAAACCTTAGATCAGGTTGTGGGGATAATCTACGTTAAAGACTTGATTACCAATCACAATAATGAAACTTTTACCTGGCAGTCGATTATTCGTCCTCCATTTTTCGTTCCTGAAAAAAAGAAAATAGACGATTTATTTAGAGATTTCCAGATTAAACACACACACATGGCCATCGTAGTAGACGAATATGGTGGTTTCTCTGGCATTGTAACCTTAGAAGATGTACTTGAAGAGGTTTTAGGCGAAATAAACGACGAATTTGATGAGCTTGAAACCCTATATCAACGAATTGATGAAAATACTTGGATTTTCGAAGCAAAGACCCAAATTAAAGATTTTGCAAGAGCACTTGAAATAGATTCTTCTATATTTGATGAGGTAAAAGGCGAGGCAGATTCTTTAGGCGGTTTACTATTAGAATTATCTGGTGCAATACCCAAAATAAACGACGCTATTACTTTTGGCAATTTTCTGTTTATTGTTACCAAAGCAAACAATAGAAAAATAAGTGAAATTAAGGTAATTAACAATCAAGAAACTAATGAACAGGATATCTTATAAGGCTTTACAAATTATACTTTCAATCTTTCTTGTTAGTTTTTCCAGCTGTAAAGAAAATTATTTCCCAAAACCAATGGGTTACTATAGAATTGAGCTACCCGTACATGAATATCAGCTTTATGATAGCACCAGTAATTTCAGTTTCGATTATTCCAAATATGCAGAAATTAAACCTGCAAATACCAATCAACCGTGCTGGTTAGACATATCATATCCAGAATTTAATGCCATCATCCATTTGAGCTACAAGGAGATTAACAGCATTCAAGATCTACAACAATTCTCTGAGGATGCCTACAAATTGACTTTTAAGCATAGCATTAGAGCCTCAGCCATAGACGAATTCCAAATAAATCAACCCGAAAAAAAAGTGTATGGAATCTTATATG
>DAIRTB010000117.1:0-6942 GCA_036804105.1 Bacteroidota bacterium
AATGACTTAGGTTATGAAGTAATTAGATTTACCAATGAAGAAGTATATTCAAATCCAGTAACAGTTGCTTCTAACATTAAGAATCGACTTGAAATAATCTAAAATCGTTGGTCAGATTAGTAAAATTAATCAACTAGACCCAAACTTTAAAAAGCAGAAATCTTATTCAAATTAATCAAATATTGATTCGCAGCCAGACCCGCTGGCTCCTCTCCTCTGGAGAGGTTGGGAGAGGTCAAAAAAAACCACGACAAATGCCGTGGTTTTTTTGTGATAAAATTAAAATTATGCGTTTGCCAATACCTTTGGGGCACCTGCCATAATCTCGTCAGATGAACCAGAAACGAATTGTTCGAAGTTCTTAACGAAAGCAGCAGCAAGCTCGTTTGCTTTCTTATCGTAAGCAGCTTTGTCGCTCCAAGTGTTTCTTGGGTGCAAGATTTCAGTTGGCACATTTGCACAGCTATTTGGCATTAATACACCAAAAACTGGATGCTCAGTAAATTCTACATTTGCTAGTTGACCTTCTAAAGCTGAAGTAATTAATGCTCTTGTATTTTTAAGACTCATTCTGCTTCCAACACCATAAACGCCACCTGTCCAGCCAGTGTTAACCAACCAAACATTTACATCGCTAGCTTTCATTTTTGCGCCCAACAATTCTGCGTATTTCGCAGGGTGTAAAGGCATAAATGCTTTTCCGAAACAGGCTGAGAAAGTAGTTTGTGGCTCTTTAATTCCCACTTCTGTACCAGCAACTTTAGCTGTGTAACCAGAAATAAAGTGGTACATCGCCTGTCCGATTGTTAACTTAGAGATTGGAGGTAAAACACCAAATGCATCAGCCGTTAAAAAGAAAATATTCTTTGGAGCTTTTCCAACTGATGGAATAACTGCATTCGAAATGTGCTCAATTGGGTAAGAAACACGTGTATTTTCGGTTTTTGAACCGTTATCGAAATCTACTTCTCTTGTACCTTCTTTGTAAACGATGTTTTCTAGAATTGCACCAAATTTGATTGCTTCGAAAATTTCTGGCTCTTTTTCACTAGAAAGATTGATACACTTTGCATAGCAACCACCTTCGAAATTGAATACTGAATCGTCTGACCAGCCATGCTCGTCATCACCAATTAAACCACGGTTTGGATCTGCTGAAAGGGTAGTTTTTCCTGTTCCTGAAAGTCCGAAGAAAACGGCAGTATCACCATCTTTGCCAATGTTTGCAGAGCAATGCATAGACAAAACTTTATGGAAATGCGGTAAAATAAAGTTTAAGATCCCGAAGATCGATTTCTTCATCTCTCCAGTGTAACCAGTTCCACCAATAATAACCATTTGTTTGGTAAAATTGATTACGGCAAAATTATGTTGTCTGGTTCCGTCTATTGCAGGATCTGCCATGAAACCTGGCGCACAAACGATAGTCCAATCTGGATTATCAGTTTTAAGAATTTCTTCTTGAGTTGGTCTTGCAAAAAGGTTGTTTACAAACATGTTACCGAAAGCGTGCTCAGTAATTGTTCTTACATTTAGTCTGTAACGAGGATCAGCACATACATAGTTATCACGCACATACACCTCTTTACCAGCAAGATAAGCGGTCATTCTATTGTACAAAGCATCGAATTTCTCTGGACTAAAGCGCATATTGATATCGCCCCACCAAACATGATTTTCGGTAATTTCGTCGCTAACAATAAATCTGTCTTTAGGAGATCTACCCGTAAATTCTCCAGTGTCTACTGCTAGGGCACCAGAATCTGCTAGGGTTCCTTCTTCTCTTGCGATGGCTTCTTCAACCAGTTGCGCAGGGGTTAAATTCCAGAAGGCTGCTGCTGCATGCTGTAGACCGATGCTTTTTAACGTTGCACCCTCGGCCTTTAGTCCGAATTCATTCATGAATGTATATTTTGGTTTTGGATTTAAAGGGGCAAATTTAGCACATTTTTGCTTAACAGCCTAAAACCAATTTTTTAAATTAAGGGTGATGTGCTGATATGCTGATATGCTAATGTGATGATATGATGATATGCTTATTTGATGTGATGATGGGATCATATGCTTATGTGACCGATATAAGCTAATAGTTGGTGAATTTTCCATTGCCATTATCCATTTTCAATTGTCCATTATCCATTTTCCATTATCCATTTTCTCTCAATTTTTTTCTGTCAAAGCATACGCATCCCTATACGTCTCCATCAAAGTTTGCCAATCGAACCACGGCGCAATTGACTGTAGCTGACTGCGTTGCACAATTCGATCTCGTTTCGGAATCTGGGTGTAATCGTACATAATGTTGGTAAGCTGCCTTACTGCATGTGAATAGGTATTGTCTTTCCTCCTCACTACAAAAACGCCCTTTTCATTCCGATCTGGAATATTTTGTAAAGTGTATTGACCAAAACCAGATAAATCTGAGGTAACCGATGGAATGCCACTTACCACACACTCGTGCGGCGTGTAACCCCAAGGCTCGTAATACGATGGGAAAACTCCCAAATTACAACCTCTAATAAATTGTCCGTAGTCCATGCCAAACAGTGGGTTTGTGGTATTGATGAAATCTGGATGGTAAATAATCTTCACTCGGTCTTCTGGATAATTAAAAAGTTGTTTGGCTCTGATGGCATTTAACAACTCATCACGCAAATCGTCTTGAAGATTATGTGTAACTATTAATGGCAGACTGTTCGATTTCCATGCTTGAATAGTTCTTCTTAAACGTAACTTCCAATATTCATCTACAAACTGATTGGTGTCTGGCAATTTACTTTGTACATCAGAAACCACACTTTCGAAAAGTTGATCTCCAATGTTTTTAGTAATTTCATCACAAGTGAGTTTAATCTCTTGCATCATAGCTCGAGAGTGCAAAACCAGTGGATTAAAACTATGAAAAGGCTGCTTGGTAACGAAAAACATCACCACCGTTATCTCACTTTTCTCTTCTTTCAAGCGCTGATTAAGTTCTGCCAAGGCATCGATACACATATCGAAACCCTTGTTTTTGAACTCATATCTTCCACTGGTGAAGAAGTACAACGTATTGTCTAAATCGAAAGAATACGAATGGAAAAAGTGCCCAATAACAAACTGGTTAATGGCATCCTTAAACCTTTTGTGCATATTTTCGAAATGATGCAAAGCGGTAAATCGATCTATGTTTAAACCATTTGGCGTAATTTTATCGGGCTTTCTACCGAGTAAAAATCTACATTCCATGGCGGTAACCTCGCTCACAGTTGTAAAAATAGTAGATTTCTGAGCAGCTAGTCGTTCTATAACTACCTGAGGTTCAATCATAAACTCTCTAGCTTTATCTCTCCAATTCACAAATTGCAGCTCATCATAAAAATTAGCAGAAGACCCCGCCAAATATCTACCCAACATAGTAGCGTGCGTGGTAAAAACTGTTTTAACAGGCCAACCAGAATTCTTCAAATCTAAAATTGGTAAACCCACCATCCACTCGTGGAAATGTGCAATCACTTTAGGTTGCATTTGCTTGTGATGCCGATCTATTTCAAACATCTTGGTAAAAAAGAGCGTAACCACTTCGGCAAAAAGAAAAACATCGTCTACCAATTTCTCAGCTGGAGAGTTCGGAATGCCATGCTCTTTATGATAGCGCATCTTAATATCCATCAGGCGATGGTTTAAGGAACGTGGATTTATGAGCACAACTTTTGGTCTACCAGTTACCAACCAAATTCCATAGTATGCCTCGATGCCCATTTCTCTCAAAGCGGCAACAGCTCTACTGTTTGGATCGTCGGCATCATCAACCACATCGAACTCAGAAGGCATCTGTTTATGCAAGTATGGGCCAATCATACAGAAATCTGCACCCCAATCTTTTGTTAAAAACGCAGCTTTAGAGCGAATTACGGTGTAAATTCCACCAACTTGATTGCAAACCTCCCAGGCAGTTTCGTATAGGTATGTACTTTGCATTTGCTATTTTCTTTTGTTGTGGATGAAAATAAGTAGTTAAAACTACAAATACTAACACTTACCAAATAAAATGCAAATTTTACATCAATTAGTAGTTAAATGATTAGGTGGATGTCGACTTTAAAATTTGCATCTTCGTAGTATGCAACAGGATTTTTCCTTTTGGGAACTCGATTTTTATACCAGAACCACGTACGATGTTATAATAGTTGGTGCTGGAATTGTTGGTTTAAGTGCAGCCATACAAATGAAAAAACAGCAGCAAAACCTGCACATCTTGGTGATAGAAAAACAAAGTTTCGGCACATTAGCAAGCACCAGAAATGCAGGCTTTGTTTGTTTGGGCAGCCCTTCTGAACTTGCTTTAGAACTTGAAAATGGTGGCGAAAATCAGCTTCTAAAATCAATTTCTTTAAAATGGAGAGGCATAGAGCGGCTCTTTAAATTGGTTGGTAAAACCAAGCCGCAGTTTAAACAACATGGAGGTTTCGAGATCTTTACACCTCATCATTCCACACCAGAACCTGATGCTAAGCAAGTTGAAGCACTAAACAAGGTGTTCGAAAGAGTAACCAGAATCTCCAATTTCTTTACTGAAACGCCTAAGGCAATTCAAGAAACTTGGGGATTTGAGAACCTTACCTCAGCCTACAGCATGCATTTTGAAGGTGGATTACATTCAGCTAAAATGCATCAGGCTTTGGAATTAAAAGCGTTGAATCTGGGGGTCAAGATGCTCCGTAACACACAGGTAATCAGCATAGAAGAAAAAAATGACAATATAAAAACTATTCAAGTAAACCACGGCTTTGAACTCAAGGCCAAGCAACTACTTTTGTGCACCAATGCATTTACCAATCAGCTAACTAACACTCCTATTACGCCAGGAAGAGGAACCATTTTAACCTCAGAGCCTCTACCCTATTTGCAGTGGAAAGGCAATTTCCATTTAGATGGCGGTTATGTTTATTTCAGAAGTTTCGAAAACCGATTAATTATTGGCGGCGGAAGAAATATGGATTTCGATAACGAAGAAACCACCCAAACAGACGTCAACCCAAAAATAGAAAAATACCTTACAGATCTTGTGAGCACTACAATTCTACCAGGCAAAACAGTTAGTTGGGCACACAAACACAGTGGGATTATGGGATTCACGCCCAACAAATTCCCGATTATGCAATTTGCAGCTCCCAATACGTTTATAGCTGCAGGCCTCAATGGCATAGGTGTGGCGATGGGCGCAGAAATTGGGTTTAATGCGGCGACTGCTTTGTTGGGGTCAATTGGAAGAAAATCAAAACAATCTTAAAACTTTGAATCATGCTACTTGAAGTAAATCCGAAACTGCCCATTTGCAACAAAGAAATCACTAAAGATTATTACCTAAATAAACTTGGTTTCAAGCAGTTTGGTGCAGATTATGATGCTTATTTGATGATAGAAAGAGACCACATCCAACTTCACTTTTTTGAGTTTAAGGATTTAGATCCAAAAGAGAATTACGGCCAAGTTTACATCAGAACGAAAGAAATAGAAAGGCTCTATCAATCGTTTTTGGATAACAAAGTGAGGATTCACCCAAATTCATTGTTAGAAGTAAAGCCTTGGGGAATGAAGGAATTTGCACTTTTAGATACAGACTTTAATTTACTAACCTTCGGGCAACCGATAGTTTGAAAACAAAAATGCTGATGCACAAAAAATGGCTTTTTTCTTTATTCTTTTGCCTGATGTGCCTACCTGCATTTGCTCAAGACCCAATATTTGGCGATGAGCAACTGAGTTTAAGACAAGCGATAAAAGATGGATTGAAGGATATTCCAAATTATTACACTGAACCTTTTAGATGGGAAAAGAAAGATTTTTTCAGAGCTAGTATTATTACGGGAAGCACCATTGTACTAATGGGAATTGACCCAAATATTCAACAACATGTTCAAGCTGGAAAAACAGATAAACTATTACCAACGGCTAGATTTATTGATCCACTAGGTTCCTACTTATCTATTCTACCAATCATAAGTTTTTGGGGTGTTGGCATGTTAACTGAAAATGCACGAGCTGTAAACACTTCCTACCATGCTGCTGAAGCTTGGGCTTTTTCTGCAGTAACTGTTCAGTTGATAAAGATTGGTGTTGGCAGATCTAGACCAGATCAGAATTTAGGTGCATACCAGTTTAAACCCTTTTCCTTTGAACGAAAAAACTGGTCGATGCCAAGCAATCATTCTGCCCTCGCCTTCGCAGTTGGAACTACCATTGCCAAAAGAAGCGACAAAACCTGGGTTAAAATTTTGTGCTACAGCACGGCTGGTGCATTGGCAGCTGGCAGAGTTATCCAAAACAAGCACCACACAAGCGACATTGTTTTGGGCACCGCAATAGGATTTTTTAGCGCAACCTGGGTTATTAAGCAAAAAGCGAGTTAATTATGAATTATGAATTATGAATTATAAAGCTGACGCATACAAGGTGTAACGGGCTCAGCATATCAGCATATCAGCACATCATCAAATCAGCATATCAGCAAATCAGCACATCAGCATATCAGCACATCAGCACATCAGCATATCAACTAATTTTTAATAATCTTAGAAAGATATTGCTTTTGATTTCCATTCATTTTAATCAAATACAAACCCATAGGTAAGCCAGAAAGATCAAGTTCTTGCTGCTCATTAGGATAAATATTTAGATTTTTGTTTATTACCAATTTGCCTGTGTTATCGAAGAGCTGAAGGGTGTATTCTCCAGGAACAACATCATACGTTTTAAGAAAAACTTTGTTGGTAGCGGGATTTGGAAACACTTCTAACTGCTCCAAATTTGGCAGGGTTTGAACAGCCACATTGTTTGGAAGACCAAGACAATTGCAATTTAATTTTGGCTCGTTTTGGGTGTTGGTAATAACCTGAGGGGCGGTATAAATAAATTTCACATAGGCTTTTTGACCTGCATTATTTATGCTAGCATTTCTAA